>URVP01000003.1 GCA_900551345.1 uncultured Eubacteriales bacterium | reverse complement strand
GTATCTGGGGCCTATACCTTCAACCATCCCTGAATAGAGGGGGGATCTGTGAAGGTTATCCTTAATAATTTGGTGGGTATTTTCATTAGTATAAGTAAGGTAACAAACAGCTTGATTTTCACCTATATTTTCATTTTCAAATGAAAATGGAACAATATCTTTGTCGCCCTCCTGAACTTCCATTTTTGAAAAATCAATTGACCTTTTATGAACTCTTGCGGGGGTTCCCGTTTTAAATCTTAAAAGGTTAATGTTCAGTTTTTTAAGAGAATCGGTAAGAGAATTAGCTGCAAAAAGACCATCAGGCCCTCCGCTGTATGACACTTCACCCAATATAATTTTTCCTCTTAAAAATGTTCCTGTAGCAATAATAACCGTTTTTGCGGAAAAAACAGCACCTGTATGAGAGGTAAGATACCACAAATCATCTTTTTTTTCGAGATTTGTTATTTCACATTGTTTTATATCGAGATTTTCCTGCTGTTCAAGAGTTTGCTTCATAACTCGTTGATATGCCCGTCTGTCTGCCTGTATACGAAGAGAGTATACAGCCGGTCCTTTCCCCTTGTTCAGCATACGGGATTGTATAAAAATTTTATCAGCAGCTTTTCCCATTTCTCCGCCCAAAGCGTCGATTTCACGCACAAGGTGACCCTTGGCAGTGCCTCCGATACTGGGATTGCAGGGCATATTTGCAATACTGTCAAGATTTATTGTAAATATAATGGTTTTACAGCCAAGCCGTGCTGATGCCAGTGCTGCTTCGCAGCCTGCATGGCCGCCGCCGATAATTGCTGTATCGTAGCTGTCTGCAAAATATGTCTGCATTTATTGATCACCTCATTTACCTACACAAAAATTACTGAAAACCGCTTCTATAATATCTTCACTCACATTTTCCCCGGTTATTTCTCCGAGTATGGATATGGCGTTTTCCAGTTCGCACAGTATTATATCAATGGGTAAAAATTCAAAATTTATGGATTCTAAAATTGATTTTGCTCTTATAATAAGTTCCTGCTGACGCATATTTGTGATGGGTATCTCATTATCATTTACATCATAATTAGATGCAAATTCGGCAATTTTTTCGCAAAGGGTGTCTATTCCTATACCTTTTTTTGCTGAAATATATATACCGTCCGTGTTACGCTCGGATTTCATAATGTCACATTTGTTATATACAGTAAGAATTTTTTTATCTTTGGTTAATTCTGAAATCTTTTTATCCTGTTCATCAAAAGGATTGGATGCATCAAGCAAAATTATTACAAGGTGTGCGTCAGCTATACCTTGTATGGTTCTTTCCACACCTTGCGCCTCAACTATATCTTCGGTTTTTCGTATTCCTGCTGTATCAGTTAAATTTATAAGATATCCGCCGATATTTGCCTGTTCACACAAAATATCTCTTGTGGTTCCTGCAATATCTGTTACTATGGCTCGATCCTTATTCAAGATAGCATTGAGTAATGAAGATTTACCCACATTGGGTTTGCCGGCTATGACAACATTTAGTCCTCCGGACATTATTATTCCGTTTTCTGCGTTTTTTTCCAGCACGGTTAGGTTTTCTATTACCTTGTTTGTTTTTTCTTTGACCTCCATAGAGCTAATATCCGGTACCCCTTCTTCGGGATAATCTATCAAAGCAGATATATGGGCTGCCACAAGTATAAGGTTTTGACGGCATTCTTCAATTTTTGCGGAAAGAGTTCCGTCAAGCTGAGATGATGCGGCGAGGAAAGCTTTTTCGGTTTTTGAATGGATTATTTCCCCTATGCTTTCGGCTTTTACCAGGTCAATCTTTCCGTTTAAAAAAGCCCGTTTTGAAAATTCCCCGGGAAGTGCCATTCTACATCCGGTTTTAAGGAGTTCTTTAAGAATAGCTCTGCATACCATGCGACCGCCATGGCAGAATATTTCTACCGTATCCTCTCCTGTAAAACTTGCGGGATTTTTCATAATAAGCACAACTGCCTCATCTATAATATGAGATTTATCAAGAGAAAAAATTTTGGTAAAAACTGCTTCTCTGGGCGTAGCTTTAGTTAAATCTTTTCCGCAAATGGTATTGGTATATTCAATTGCTTTATCTCCGCTTACTCGAACAACTGCAAGAGCACCTACTCCGTCGGGAGTTGATATTGCAGCTATGGTCTGTTCTGTCATTAAAAGACCTCCGTTAAGTATTACACTATAGTTTTTACAAAGGTGTTAAATCGTTTTAATAAATCATAGGGCGGAATCCCCACATTCCGCCGATTAAGGCGGCTTGTGGGCAAGCCGCCCTACCAAGTCAAAATTAAATCATTATATGGTTTTATAAACAGTATAACGGCGTTTCGCCTTTTTATGCAAGAGAAATAACAACTTTTCTGTGAGGTTCTGTTCCTATACTTTTGCTGACAATTTTGTCATTACCCTGAAGAGCTGAATGTATAATTCTTCTTTCCAGAGGATTCATAGGCTCAAGCACAATATCCTTTTTATAGCGAATTACTTTAGCTGCAACGCTGTTTGCCAAATGGATAAGAGCTTGTTCTCTTTTTTCTCTGTAATTTTCGATATCGAGTGTAACTCTTATGTATCTTTCCTTTGGGAAGAAACGGTTAATATAAAGAGTTGCAAGATACTGAAGCGCATCAAGAGTTTCGCCTCTTCTGCCAATTATTGCACCGGCATAATCACTTGTTATATCTACAGATACACAATCGTCTTTTTCAATTGCATATACTTCCGATTCAAAACCCATCTTTTCAAGAGTAGATGCAACAAAACTCTCTACTAAAGCTGTAACCAAAGGGTGTGCTTCAATTACGCAGTCTTTAGCGCCGATACCCAAAATACCTTTTGAACCGGCATCTGTAATTTCGTATCTTATATCATCTTTATTTACATTATAAAATTCAGCTGCTGCAGATACCGCTTCTTCAACTGTTTTTGCGGTAAAAGTTTTCGTTTTCATATATAACACCTCCGAAACGGGTTTGTATTCTGATTTCTATTTTTTCTTTTTCTTTTTTATTTTCACATCAACTGCATTTACAGAAATATCATCTTGTGCAGTCTTTTTTCTTAAAGACATAGTTATAATATATTGCTGAATCATTTGAAGAATGTTACTTACAATCCAGTAAAGACCTACTCCGGCGGGAAGAATAAGCGTAAAGTATCCCGACATAAGAGGCATAAGAAGCAGCATAGTCTTTTGTGTTTGCTGCGTTTGTTTGTTAGCTGATGAATTATTTCCGCTTAACGATGTTGAAAGTTTACTCATGGCATATGCGGAAACAAGTGAGAGTACTGGGATTATCCATATAAAGTTAGTTTGCCATTGTCCAAGATAGGACTGGGGAACTTGTGAAAGGTCAAGCCCAAAAAAAGTAAAGTCTATATTAATAAACCCTTCAATTTTATCAGCCAGTCCGCTTTTTGAAACTGCATCAAGTATCTGTATTTGCTGACTTGCCTCGGTAAGGCCTTTTCCAAAACCGTTCTCCTGGAGCAGGGCTATTATTTCACCGATACTCATTTTTACATTCATAAGATATGTTATGGGTTTAATAATAACCTGATATATTGCTATAATTAAAGGAAACTGAATAAGCATAGGAAGGCATCCGCCCATGGGGTTAACACCGTTTTCCTGGTAAAGCTTCATTGTTTCCTGGCCTAGCTTATCCTTGTCATTTTTATATTTTTCCTGAAGTTTAGCCAGTTCAGGCTGTATTTTTTGCATAGCAAGCATCGACTTTTGGGAAGATGCATTAAGCGGCCAAAGAATAACCCTTGCCAATATGGTAAACAGAATGATGGTAAGACCATAGTTATTCACAAGATCGTAGATGAACCGCATGATGTACGCAAAAGGGGTTGCTATCAAATCAAACATGAAAGTCCTCCGAAAGTATAAGTGTTTTTTTTTATAAAGCTCAGGTTAGCTATTTAAGCGGATCATATCCGCCTTTGTTTAACGGATGACATTTTAAGATCCGCTTTATCGAAAGATAAGACCCTTTAAGTGCACCGTATTTTTCCAGTGCTTGAATAGCATACTGTGAACAGGTAGGATAAAACCTACAACAAGGTTTTTTAAGCGGAGATATATATTTGCGATAAAGTTTTACCACTCCGATTAATAAAGTTCTCATAATTTTTCTTCGCTGCCTTTTATGATTCCTGCTTCAGTAAGCATTCTGCGCATAGAACAACAAATTTTTCTGTAATTACTATTAAGCATACCGCTTCGCACAACCACAACAAGGTCATAACCGACCTTGCACTGCTGCTCTTCGGAGCGATATGCTTCCCTAACAAGCCGCCTCATTCGGTTTCGTACAACTGCGTGTCCGATTTTTGTGCTCGCAGTAATGCCCAGCCGGTTACATGTTAATCTGTTGGGCATATAATACAGCACCATCTGCGGGCTTATTGATTTTTTGCCCCGATAATACAGCCTTTTAAAAAGTGTATTTTCGGTTAAGGATATGGTTTGACGCATCAGATTAAGCGCTGAGCTTTGCTCTGCCTTTTGCTCTTCTTGCAGCCAGAACCTTACGGCCGTTCTTTGTGCTCATTCTCTTTCTGAAGCCGTGAACTTTTGATCTCTGTCTCTTCTTTGGCTGGAATGTTCTTTTCATTTTATTCAACTCCTATTTAAAATAATTAATAATAAACAGACTTATGCATATTATCAAGGATATTAATTATAAAACACTTTTGTCAAGCTGTCAAGTGTTTTTGTTAAATTTATTGTAAAAACCTGTCAGAAACCAACAAGCTACCCCAACAAACAGTCCGGAAATTACTGATGTTACCATATATATTGGTATCAGCTCAAAAACATACATCGAGCCTGTTATAACAGATGCAACATAGAGCTGAACAAGAATATGAATCAGTGCACCGCAGATACTTATACATACGGTGGAAAGCCTGCCTTTTGAGGCAAGTATGAGCAGGTACATAAAGCTTAAGGAGGCTATTGCCCCGGTAAGACTATATATAAGTGAGGATATACCCCCTCCGAAAACAGATGCAAGCAGACATCTTGATATATTGATAAGCATAGCCTCTTTGTACCCGAAACACAAAAGAACAAAGAGAATTATTATATTGGCAAGACCGAGCTTGATTCCGGCAACGGGCGAAGGAATTAAGTTTTCAAATGCAGACAGCGACAGCGCGGCAGCTGTGAACATTGCAAAAACAGTAAGGTTTTGTACACGGAAGTTAGTAGGTGATGGCATCAACATCACCTACGCTTCCTTCAATTCTTAAAATTATTCTGTTGGGTGCACATATAACCGGTTGTCCGCTTCTACAGTTTCCGCTGTTTACACAAGTTTGGCTTGCGCATGTTGAACTTTCAAAATATGCCTTGCCCCCGGAAACAACAATCGTTGCAAGGCCTTCTACATCAACTCTTTCGTTGGCGGTTTTCAGAGGATAACGGGCAAATTCTTTGCCATGGTAGTATATTACGGCATACTGTGAGCCGGGTGTGTTAATCCAAAGGAAAATACCACAAAACAGCAGTGCAATAATTATATATACAATCAAATCGGCCTTTTTAAACATCTTTTAATTATTATTTTCAGAAAAGAGTTTTTTTACAGCATAATACGAAAGTTTAGGTCTGCGGTATTCGTCAACAACACCTTTGTTATTTCGGCTGTTTGGACGGCTTAAGGGCCAATCCTCCTGTGTTACTCGTGTGTCGCAGAACTGCCATATAAACATTCCTGTGACAAATGGTGCTTCAAGATATGCTTTAATGCTCTTTTCTAACACTTCGGCCTGATATTCTTCGCTCCACTTAACATTCATCACATCGTGGAAGTTGTATATGCCGCCGGCACCGAATTCGCTTATTATAACGGGTTTTTCTGCCTCTCCTTTTTCAGTGAGGAATTCTTTCATATGTACCATTCTGTCCTCCGGCGTTTCAGTACCGTACCACAAAGGATAAAGATTAAATGAGCATATATCTACAAGATCAAGACAATCGTCTTTTTCGATTCTGTTACTTGCAAAGCTTGCAGGACGGCTTTTATCCCTTTTAAGCATTTTAAAATGCTTTTTATATATTTCTCTTCCTGCTACTGAATCTGACGGACATTCATTAAGACAACCCCAGATAACAATAGAGGGGTGGTTATAATGATAATCAAGCATTTCGTTTGTAACCTGTTCGGATTGTTCCATAAACAGAGGATTTGTAACCTGAGCTTCATTTAAACCTCTGCTGTGATGCTCTTCCCATACGAAAATACCGTTTTCATCGCAAAGGTCTAAGAATCTTTCATCATTGGGATAATGACATGTTCTTACGGCATTTGCCCCCATATCTCTAATTAGGTCTATGTCTGAATACATTATCTGCAAGGGAATGGCACATCCTACGCTGCCGTGGTCCTCATGCCTGTTAACGCCTTTTAAAACTACAGGTTTGCCGTTTACGGTAAGGCGATGGCCCTCAATACCCACAACACGCATACCTACACGGTCAATCAGGTCATCAATTTCTATTCCGTTTGATATAAGAGTATAATTTATCAAATAAAGATAAGGGTTTTCATGACTCCAAGGAGTAACATTGTCAAAGCTCATATCACAGCTGATAAGGGTTTCACCGTTGGGTTTAATGTGTGCAGGAACGGTTTTTGTTGAACCGGCGCAGCTGATATTGATATCGCAGTTTTGCTCTTTGTCCGATATATTTCTGACATATATGCGTATATTGGCAGACCATTTGCCGTTTTCGCACAGTGGTTCAAATTCCGAACGCTCTATATATGTTTCGGGAATTATTTCGTAAAAAGCAGGACGGGTTATACCGCCGTATGTAAAATAGTCATTAGGAATATGCAGGGTGGATTTTTCTGAAAAATGATTGTCTGCAATAACTTCAACTGTGTGTTCGCCCTTTTTCACATCTGGAATCACAATGCTGAAAGGTGTATATGCGTTATAATGAAAACCAACTCTTTTACCGTCAAAATATATTGTTCCCGAATGGCTTACGCCTTTAAACAGCAGTCGAAGATTTCCGTCACGGGTAAGGGAAATTCTTTTTCTGTAAGCTGCATATCCCGTATAACGGCAATATCTGATATTCATTTCCCAGCATGAGGGAACCGCCATAGTATCTGTGTATTTCTCGGGCGGAGTATCTCCTTCAACGGTTTGAAAGTCCCATATACCGTCCAAGCAAATCTGTGTTCGTATCCTGTGTGTGTCAAAAAGTCTTTCCATTTTTTACAGTCCCTTTTTTTAATATAGTGAATTATATGTATATTCTCCGTTTTTTTCTAATATAAAATAGCCCATGTTAGATGGATTTAGTAGCCGCACCCCATCGATTTCTTCGTCAAATTTTATGTGGGTATGACCGAATAGTGCAAAGTTTGCACCTAATTCTTTTGCTCTTTTTGCCAAGATTGTTTTGCTGCCTCTTACTCCGTATCGGTGACCGTGGCATGCAAAAATACGCAAATCATTCCAGTTAATAACAACTTCTTCTCTTTCCCGTGAAAAAAAGTCATTATTACCTGCAATCTTAATAACAGAAACAGCAGAAAATGCCGCTTCTATATCTTGTGCATCAGCTACCATATCCCCAAGATGAATAAGGTGCTCTATCTCTTTGTTTCTGAGTAATACATTCATGACAGCTGTAGTTCTGCCGTGAGTATCACTGATTACCATAAGTGACATATACAATCCACCCCAAAATGTATAATAACATGATACACTGCAAGTGTCAAGTGAAATACTGATTGCATACTATAACATTGAAGGGAGGTAATTTTTATGAACTGTGGATTTTCAAACAATTGTGGAAACAATAATTTTTTCTGTGGCAATGATTGCAGCTGTGATACAGCTTATGAAGATAATTCCTGTGCTTGTGTTGAAACATCTTGCCCTACACAAAGCGGATGTAAAGGTAATTGTACCGTTTTATTGTTTATTATAGCTGTTATCATGATTTTTTGCAGATAATCTGAAGAAAAGTTGTTATATTGACGGAAAAAGTGCCATACAATCTAATGTAATTGCTCCTTACTTTTACACTTAACATATATTCCCCCTATGTGTGGCCCTTTTTCCTTCTTTTAATTTTATGTATAAGGAGGGGATATTGTTGAAAAGTATAGAAGAACTTATGAGTCGCTTCAGCAGAGCCGAACTGAACGAAGGTATAGAACGGGTAAAGCAAATTATGAACACACCGGAAGGTGCTCAAATAAGAAATAAGCTGGCATCCATGGATAAAAAGGAGCTGATGAGAAAGCTTAATAACCTTGATGCAGCTTCTCATCACGGGCAATCTTCAAAACATGCAAGCAACAGAGAGATTTTGGATAAACTTAACCAATTCTGCAACAGGGAGTGATGTTTTATAAATGGACGATTTTTCAAAAGCACTTGATTCTTTACGAGAAATGATGAATTCTCCTCAGGGACAGGATTCCTTAAACTCCTTAATTAAGGGGTTTTCGGGATCGGGCGGAGAGGACAGAGACAGCTCTGAAGATGGCGGCAGATCTGATATAATGGCGAGTTTGGGCAGTCTTGGCAATTATGGCAATCTTTTGTCTACGCTGCAAAGCGGAAATAGGGCGCCCCGTATGCAGCTGATGAATGCATTAAGACCATACCTGAGCTCCAGAAGGCAGCAAAAATTTGATGTGATTATGAACCTTATGCGATACAGCGACTTGCCTTCGGCACTGTTTGGCAAAGGGTTAAAGAGGTGATGTCATCTATGGCGTACAGAAGGTATTATAGTCCGTTTGAAAATGAAGTCCGAGTTGACCCGCCCCGTGTAAATACCCCCTCTCCGCCGCCTCAGCGGCAGCGACTGCCCCAAAGGCGTTTTAAAGCACCTAGAATTCCCACCCTTGCTTATCCTTCAAAAGAGGGGAAAGGTTTTTTCGATGGAATACAGGCAGATGACTTGATAATTATAGGGCTCATTATGCTTCTGCTTTTTGAAGATAAGGAGGAGCGGGATATGCCGCTTATAATAGGCCTTGGGGCACTTTTACTTTCGGGTTTTTGGGATACATAAGAGACAAACTGACAAAAAATGTATGTGTAAATGTGGAGAGAAAGATATATAAAGTAAAAATTTTTAAAATGAAAAAAGGATTGAGCAAATATGCTTCAATCCTTTTGTTTTTAAACTATCCCCGTTGTGCCGTTTTAGGGTAAATTTACAACCTGCTTGCGCAGGTGGGTGCTTCCTGATCGCTTTAGATTTCCCTCTGACAACATAAGTTGGAGGGCATAAACACCACTCTCAGAGATTAAGCTCCCTTATTGTATCTGTTGGTTATAAATTTTCGCCCGTTTACGCACACCACAGGGTTCGTTATTATTATGACATAAAACAGAGAAAAATACAAGATGTAAGATATGTTAAATTGATAACATTTTTATTAAAAAAGATAACATCAGTCTATAAAGTCAAAATCATCTTTTGTTCTCTCTTTAAATTCTTCAAATACTTTTTTTATTGTTTTGCCGTCCTCCACTGTAACAAGTATGTCCTCTCCGTCTTCGTTTACTATTTTCATAATGTAAACATCACTCTCATCTTCGTCTTTTCCTGTATAAGGAGTTAGTACCACATATGTTACAGAGTCAAGCTCTAATGTGTCAAGATGTTCAAACTGCACTGCTTCGCCGTTCTCATCGATAAGTTCAATGATACCGGTATTTTCTTCATTTTCAATATAATTGTTATCGTCCATTTTTATTGCCTCCTTTAATATATTCCAAATATGCCTGCAATATAATTTCTGCCGCAACGGTATCTATAACCTGTTTTCGTTTGCTGCCCCTTATGTTCGCTTCGTTTAATGTGATTTGTGCCGAAACTGTGGTAAGGCGTTCATCAAAAGTGTCAATTTCCAGATCGGTGTACTTTTTAAGCCGCTCTATAAAATTGTTGGTTTTTTCTGAGCGGAAACCTAAGCTTCCATCCATATTTTTGGGCATTCCCACCACAATCCGCTCTGCCTTAAGCTCTTGTGCTATCTGTGCAGCTTGCTTGGCAACTGTTTTTGGGTTTTTTTCAAAAATGGTTTCAACTCCGCTTGCCAGAATACCATCTTTGTCAGAAACGGCAATTCCGGTACGGCTGTCTCCGAAATCAATTGACATTACACGCATATTATTTTTTTAATCTTCCTTTAATCTATATATTTATATTATTATGCAGTATGTTAAGATATAATTTATATATTTTCTGTATTTCCTTTTAAAATCTGCGTAAGAATTTCTTTGTCAAGGTATGTTTTTTCACGAAGCTGCTGTGCCGTGTTTTTCATCGCAGCGGAATATTCATCATAGTTCTCTGATAAATTTTTTATGCTTGCACAAAGCAGATCTGAATTTAGGGTTTCAACAGAATGTTTCGTTGTAATTCCGGCACAATCCAAAAGAGCGTCTATCTTAGGATCGTATGAAAGTCCGGCAACCGGTACGCCTGAAGCGATGGCATAAATCAGCGTGTGCAGTCTCATGCCAACAACAACCTGAGCTTTTGAAATTATTGCCATAAGCTCATCGCCTGTATATTTGCCTTTTATAATACTGCCGCAGCCTGCCATTGCAATTATTTTTTTGCACAGCTCGGAGTCAACTGACCTTTGCATTGGTATAAACAAAGGCTCGAAATGAAGTCTTTGCTTTATATATGCACATACTCTGGCAACAGCCTCTTCAAACTCCTCGCAGTTATGTTTCCATTTTCTTACGGATATAACTATATACTTTGTGTCAAAATTAATGCCTTCCGCATCCAGTACATCACGAAGTCTTTTCTGTGTTGCCGGAACCAGTGCAAATGCCGGGTCTGCCGTGATTTTAATGTCGCTTCGCTTTACATCAAGTGATTTTATCTCGTCATAGGATTCTTCATCACGCAGTGTAATAACATCAACCTTTTCCAAAACTTTTTGGGCAAGTATACGGTTTCTCTTGTTAGTTATTGGGCCTATTCCGTTTGCATAAACCATAACTTTTACTTTTTTGCGAAGAGCAACTTTGATTACTTCAATATAGTATATAAGCGATTTTGTACTTGTTGCGTCCTGAAAAAGACTTCCGCCTCCGCTTATAAACAGTTTGGTCTTTTTCATAAGGCGGGTAAGTTTTATAAAATTATACCGGTTAATACTGTCCACCCCGTAGAGTCTTTTTGTTTCTTCCGGTTTGGCGGATAAAACTGTGATTTTAATATAGGGGGATATTTCTTTTATGTTTTTAATAATTACGCCAAGTACCGAATCATCACCTATATTGTTATAACCGTAATAACCGCTTATTACTATTCCTTTATCCGGATATTCCAGAAGAGTGTTATATGCTTCCAGGTAATCATATGTCATGCGGCTTACTGAATATCTTTCAATAATAAGGTTCCTGTTGTATTCGCCGATGGCTTTCATGTCGGACTTTAACAGTGTATTTATGTCTTCGGCTATAAGCTCTGCTGTAGTATCCTTACAGCCTCTACAGCAAAAGTTTGTCTGCAAGGCAACCGGAAAGGTCTCTTCACTGAATATGCCTATATATCCTTCATTACCGGCAATGATAACGGGTTTTGCACAGGACATTGCCTCAAGAGCCGCTCGGCTTACACCAATAAAAATATCTCCCGCGGCGATGCATTTGTTAATATCGGTTCTTGCTCCGGTAACAATTGCAGCTTTTCTACCCAAAACTCTGTTGGTTTTTTGTGCGGCAAGCTCCAGTCTTTCCAAATCGTTGCCGCCGCCTACAATAATCGCTTGTAAATTAGGATTGTCCAGCTGTTCCAGTGCATCTAACAGCAAAAACGCCGCTTTGCTGCGATCGGTGTCCATACGGCTCACATAAACAATTTTTGTAAGGTTATCATCAAGTTCAAGCTCGCTTTTTATAAGGGAGCAATCCGTATGAGGACTAAATTTTTGCACATCGATACCGTTTATTGTTACCGATATGTTTTCCGGCTTTGTTCCATAATTATCAATAAGATATTTTTTTATGTCTTCTGAAACTGCAACGGTACGCTCTCCCCAATCTGCCATAAGTTTAAACAGAGGGGTAACCTTAAACACCCAGTGTGCAGAGGTTATAAAACGAAATCCCAGTCTCTTTTTAAGAAGACCGCATATAAACGCAGGGATCCTTGCATGGGCATGCACTATATCAAACTTACCGGAGGAAATAACTTCTTTTAATATCATATAAGAGCGAATAAGCTTGTCCGGTCTGTGTGAATTAAGGGGTACTGTTATATGAGTAATTCCGTTTACTTCAAGTTCGTGAACATAAACTCCGCCGCTGGAAGCTACGGTTATTTCGTGTCCCATCCGTGTAAGCTCGGTTGATAGCTCAAGAATATGTGTTTCTGCTCCGCCTATTTCCATTCCGTTTGTCAGCATTAGTATTTTCACTTATAAGTCACACTCCTGTATATTCTCTGTCAAGTCTGCGATACTGAATTGCCTCTGCTATGTGATTTGCTGTTATGTTTTCCTCGTTGTCAAGGTCGGCAATAGTTCTTGCTACCTTTAAAATACGGCTGTGTGCCCTTGCACTTAAGCCCAGCTTTGTATATGCAAGTTCCAAAATGCTTTTGCTGCCTGAATCCAGAGAACAATATTTTTCAATCTGAGCAGCGCTCATTTGTGAATTTGAATAAATTCCCTGTCCGTTAAAACGATTTAACTGTATTTTTCTTGCGTTGTTAACCCGTTTTTTTATATCGGCGGAGCTTTCTCCGCGCTCTTTTGAGTGTAAGTCGTTAAACTTTACTGATGGTACATTTATATGTATATCAATTCTATCCATAAGAGGTCCGCTTATACGGCTTTTGTATTTTTCAATTGACTGAGGTGTGCATTTGCAAATATGTTCATTATCTCCGTAATAGCCGCATTTACAAGGGTTCATTGCTCCTACGAAAAGTGTGTTGCAAGGATAGGCAACTGTGCCCATAACACGGGATATTGTTACAAATCCGTCTTCCATAGGCTGCCGCAGCACTTCAAGTACATCTTTGTGAAATTCAGGAAGCTCGTCCATAAAAAGAACGCCGTTATGCGCCAGGCTCAGTTCACCAGGTTTAGGATTCATGCCACCGCCTGCAAGCCCTGCCGCTGAAATGGTATGATGCGGATTCCTGAACGGTCTTGTAGAAACAAAGGATTCACCGTGCGGCAGTGTGCCTGCCACAGAATGAATTTTTGTAACTTCTATTGCCTCGTCTATTGTCATGTCTGGCAAGATTGTAGGGATTCTACGTGCAATCATGCTTTTTCCCGAACCGGGACTTCCAATCATAAGAATATTATGGCTGCCGGCTGCTGCGATTTCTACAGCTCTTTTTACGGCTTCCTGCCCCTTGACTTCAGCGAAATCCACATCATACATATTGCATCGGGATAAAAGCTGTGATGGGTCGCCTCGGACCGGGGTTATCGTAATATCCCCTTTGAGATGCTCCAATAGTTCAAAAAGATTATTAACCGGATATACGGTTATCCCTGCTATAACTGATGCTTCTTTTCCGTTTCCTTCGGGAACATATATTGTGTCAAATCCTTCTTTCTTTGCGGAAATTGCCATTGGAAGCACGCCGTTAACAGTTCTGATGCTGCCGTCCAGAGCAAGTTCTCCGATAAAGGCTGATTTGCTAAGAATATCTTTGTTAAATTTATTAGATGCTGCCATTATTGCGGTTGCAATAGGAAGGTCGTATGCTGCGCCTTCTTTTTTCATATTGGCAGGTGCAAGATTAACGGTTATATGTTTTGAGGGAACGGGAATGTTACAGTTTCTCATTGCTGCTCTTATTCTGTCTTTAGATTCTTTTATTGCAGCGTCCGGAAGACCTACTATTTCAAATGAGGGCATACCGCTGCTTATGTCTACCTCTACGGTGACGGTAAAACCGTCAATTCCCATAAGCCCCACGCTGTATATTTTAGAAAGCATTCCTTCACCTCTTTATTATATCCGTTAGTTTTCATCTTACATAACAGTATATATTAAAACGGTAATAATTTCAAGCGTTTTATGTAAGAAAAAAGCAGTCTGCGCTTAAATCGTGCGCAGACTGCGAATTTGAATTAATTTGCTTTATTGAATTTGATATTCGGCTTTTGCCAGCGGTTTTATTTTTTCCAGGCTGTCCCATACAAATATTTTTGCTGTGTCAGCTCCGGATGCTTCAAATGTAACTGATGTACTGTCTGCCGTTACTTTTTTTACTGCTATCAGGTCATCGCCGTTGTAAATGGCAGCAAATATAACTGCCTGTGCATCTTCGTCAGAGAGAGTTACATTGTAGTTAATGCTGTTTTCGGTTGCTGCTGTAATGCTTGCAGTTGTTTGCGCTTCCTGCTGAGCCGGAGCACCGTAAACTGCTGCATAACGCAAATACCATGTAAGACTTGTACTTGTAGAGTTTTCAATTCCGGACTGAAGAGGATCAATAATAACATATCTTAAGAATCTTGCGTTTTTATACCCCAGGTCGTATGTAGCACCGGTAGGAACGGAATTAACCGCTTCTACAATTGCGACTTGGTCAGGTGTACGCTCTGCTTCTGCTGTATTATATGCAGCTAAAATTTCTGATTCTGTATAATTTGCAAGAAGATCATACGCCGCAAGGTCATATGTAATTACTTCACCTTCTGTCCAAACAACTTTATTTGACTCATCAATGTTACCATAGTCTATTCTTACCATTGCTGGTACAGTGTTGTAATACTTAGCTTTGTCAGTGTACTGATCTTTTTCAGCCTTGTTATTAAAAGCTCTGAATTCAACAGCAAAGGTATCGATATCTATGGGTGCACCAAAGTCATATTCAATCCAAATTTTACCGTTTGCAAAGTTTGCAGGTTTTGCTCTAAGACCTAATTCGGTAGTATTTTTAGATAAAATGTGTCTGAAGTGCCAGTCCTGTCCGTCAATATAAGAAGAGGCTTTGAGTCTGGATACCGGGTAAGCGTCGTTTGTTTCTCCTTCATACCTGATATTGTTGTCTGTAACATTTATGAACTTAACAGAACCGTCTTCGTTAAAGGGTACTGAGGCTGAATCTGTCAGTTTATTGGAGTCTGCAAGTCCTTCAAGATCTTGAATTATTGTCTTTTTAATTTTCAATTTTTTATCTGTAGGCAGCTGACCGTCCTGAGTAGGCTGAAGATATACAATTCTTATAAATCTTGCCTCTATAGGTTGTGTTAATTCCAGGCGTACCGGTTGATTAAGATACATTTTTTCGCCGGTTGTTAATGTGCCGTTTGTTAAAAGCTTATTATACGCTGCGGCTGCTTTTTCGCCTACGCTTGCCGGGTCGGACATGTCTATGATAAATGTCTCACCTTGCGTCCATTCGGTTAATCCTCTTTCATTTTTGCTGCCATAATCAATTCTAATTGTTTTTGGAATGTCGTTTGCTTTTGCAGCGTCTTCAGTGTTTCTAAAATACTGTTCTATAACATCTACTCTTTCGGGGTAGCCAAAGTCATACTGAAGATAAACGTTGCCGTTAGTGTAGTTGGCATAGTCGGATGTTACAAGTGCAAAATTACCGTTTGCAGACTGAATGGCACCTTCGTCAAGGTTCCAGTCTCTGCTGATAGTTTCATCTTTATATGTAACACGGGATGCTGATTTAGAAGAAAGATTTTCTTCTCCGGCAAAACCTATAATGTTTCTTTCGGTGCTGTTTTTTCTTGCAAACTGATAAATACCGTTTGTATCTTTGGGAGCAATGCTTGCAGTAGATTCGTTTTCCTGGTCTTTCCATGTGTTGTAGGTGAACAGCTGCCAATCGGATATAAGTGAAGATCTGTCACCGGTTCCGTCGTTGTATACCCAGTCCTGTGTAGGCTGAATCATAACAAAACGGATATATCTGCAATTAACAGTTTCGTCAAAAATTACTCTGTGAGTATGCATTAAATCATACATTTCAGGATCGGTTGTAACTGCCTGAACATAAGCTTCTTTTGTTGCTATGGTGTCCTTATATTCCGAAAGGTCTGTAGTAACGGTTTTTACTGTGGTATAATCCACGCCATTATCGCTGACATCAAAACGGTATATTTTTGGAACCTTACTGATAGAATAGTCTGAATCATTTTTTTCGTTTGCCGCAGGAAGGTATGATACAGTTACTTCATCTATGGGAGTTAAGCCACCCAAATCGAGCTGTGCATAGATTTCTCCGTTGTTATATTGCTCTGTTGTTGCATTAAATTCCCAGCCCGTGAAAAGATAAGCGGGTTCGAGCATAAGACGCCAAACTTCATTTTGGTTGGAAGCTGTAAGTCTTTTCATTCTGTTTGTACCGCCTGCATCGAAGAAAGTTTCGCCATCAAATACAAAAGATTTACCAAATTCAGTTTGTTTAAATTTCATTTGTCCATTGCTGGAATAAGGAATATTTTCCACCTGTCTTGCGTACAGATCTTCTTCCGCTTGTACTGCAAGAATGGCGGGGCATAATGAGATAATAATTGTTAAAACAAGAATCATAGATAAAAGTTTTCTCATATGAGAATCGCCACCTTTCTATCATATAATTTTAATACCATTTTAAATGACATGCAATAGGCAAAATAAACATATTCAAATAGTTTGTTTTGTGCGTTGTTACTAAAATGAATTGTAGCGTGAATATACATATTTACAATAAAAGGGATAAAAGTCATAAAATGGTCATGCCTATCATAGTTATTTATAAAAAGAATGAGCGCATGTTTCGGAAAAAGGGCTTTTTCCGGCATAATGCAAGATAATAAGGAGGAAAATTCTATGCCTATTGAGCTAAAAAAAGAAATGCTGGCTCAGAGAGAGGTCATAATCCGTACAGGCTGTGAGGCCTTTACAGATGTTGACATTATTGTGCCGGATGTTAAGCCGGATGTGATACGCATCTTGCAGATTGATGTCAATCCTGTTATAATGGATAAAACATTGCTTGATGAAAAATTGCTTTTTGATTGCCGACTGGATATATGTATAATCTATGCGGCAGATAACGGATGTGTAAAAAGCATACGCACTCAGCAAAGTTTTTCGCACCAGGTAAATAACAAAAGCATTTCAAAAGATTTGTGTGTAGAGGCGTATTGTAGTCTGGCACGGCTTGATTGGCGCATTGTTAACAGCCGTAAGTTATCTGTAAGTGTGGTTACAGCAATAGACTATTGTCTTATGCGTGAAAGAGAGCTCCCTATAGTAACCGGAATCGAAACAGAGGGTTGCCAGGGGCTTTACACTCCGGTTAAATTATATTTTGCGGCTGCTCAGATGACTACGGAAATTACCGTGCGTGAAACATTTGATGTGCCTCAGGGCAAGCCTGATGCTGACGAAATTCTGCGTATGAATGTGCGTCTTTGCAATAAAGATATACGATATGCCGGGTCAAAAGCGGTCGTTAAAGGGGATCTGGTTTGTTCTGTTTTGTATGTTTGCGATGTGGATCCGACCGCACTTCAGACAGCAGAATATGCTATGCCTTTTACCGAAGTGGTAGATTTACCCGATATGGATGAGGGCGTAAACTGCAATATTGACTTTATATATAAAACGGTTAACTGTTCGGTAAAACAAGACGGAGACGGAGATAACAGAATCATTTATGCAGAGGTATATATGGATGCGGTGGTTAATTCAGGCAGAGAGGTTACAATCAACGCCGTGTCAGATGCATATTCGCCCGATTGCGATTTGGAAATACATTATGAACCTGTGATGATAGAGGAACTGGTTGCCCGTGCTAATTCTGCGGAGAATATAAAAAGTATCGCTTCCGTACCATCGGGACAACCTGAAATTGCCGGTATTTTTAATGTTTCGGCAACAGCCGGAGCGGTTACAGCTTCTCCCGATGGGAAAACCGTATTTGTTGAGGGAGAATTATATGCGGATATTCTTTATAAAACCAATGACCCCGATATGCCGGTAAGCAGCTTTAAACATACCATGCCTTTCACTTGCAGTTTTGAAATGGAACAGGTTGACGAAAGGTGTTTGTTTGATGTAAATGTTGATGTAGACAATGTAAGCTACAATATTAATCTGCCTGATGAGGCGGAACTTCGCTGTAATATAAGCATTAACATTACGGCTGTTCGCTGTATGCAGATTCAGTGTATAACCTCCATAGAAGAACGTGAGCTGCCTGAGCCCGAGCCTTGCAGTGCGTACTGTGTGAGAATTTATTTTGTGCGGAAAGGTGACTCTTTGTGGAATATAGCAAAGAAATACCGTGTGCCTCTTGACAGACTGATGAGGCTTAACAACCTAAACAGCGAATCGGTCATTATGCCCGGACAAAGACTTATGATACCGTAAGAAAGGTGTTTACTTATGATAATTAACTGTTATGCTAAAATTAATTTGACTCTTGATATGATAGGGCTGCGAGAAGATGGATACCATCTTTTGCGTAGTGTTATGCAGCCGGTCCCGCTGTGTGACCGGCTGACTGTAGAACCCGGCGAAAATATAAGCCTGGAATGTAATACCAAGGGCCTTAGCAACGGTGCAGACAATCTTGTTTGCAGGGCGGCTTATCTGTTTTTTGAAAAAACAGGATTAAAAGGCGGCATGAAAGCATACCTGGAAAAAAATATTCCTTTTGGAGCCGGCCTTGGAGGGGGCAGCAGCGATGCGGCGTGTACCCTTATTGCACTTAACAAAATGTATAATTATGGCGCTGAAAATGAAACCCTCAAAAAGTGGGCGGTACAGCTTGGTGCAGATGTCCCGTTTTTTATAGAGGGAAAGCCTGCACTTGCCGAAGGTATAGGAGAAGTTTTATCTCCCTGCTGCGGACTGCCTACATGTAAAATTATTATTGTTAAGCCTGAATTTTCAATAAACACAAAACAAGCTTATGATTTATTGGGCAATTATCGGGAACCGGAGCGGTCGGAGATGCTTATAACAGCACTTAAAGAAAAGGATTGGAAAAAGATTTCCGCTGCCGTAGGTAACGGTATGCAAAAGTGCATAGAGAAAGAATATCCCGAAATAAATAACCTTTGCCGCATTATGAAAGATAACGGCGCTTATACTGCGTCTATGAGCGGAAGCGGCAGTGCGGTCTTTGGATTGTTCCCCCAAGATTGCAATTTAACGGATTTAGAACAAAAGTTTAAAAATTGTTTTGTTTTTACGGGTGTAATAAATTGAAAAACGGATCGAATGTGTAAAAATATATTATATAATCAGTCCCCTGTGGTAGTTTAAGTTGTTCTGCCATAGGGGTTTTTTACTGTATGCATGGCTCGGTATCCTTCAAAATAGCGTTCCGGTTTAATATATT
Organism: uncultured Eubacteriales bacterium; assembly: GCA_900551345.1. Taxonomy (GTDB): domain Bacteria; phylum Bacillota; class Clostridia; order Monoglobales; family UMGS1388; genus UMGS1388. The sequence goes on along the minus strand of URVP01000003.1, from coordinate 14,738 downwards.
ATTTTGATTGTTCGATTGGCATGGGAATGGGAATGTTATTTTTCAGATGATGTTTTATTTCTCGTTCCAACAAGTACAGTGCTTCTTCATATGCTTCGTCATATGTCCTACCCGTTCCGGTACAGTTCTTGAACTCCAATAGTTGGGATTCATAATAATACACGCTGCCTGCTATTTTTCTTATTAATATATTATATGGTAGATCCATATATTTTTTTAGTTCTTCGTTTGGTTCTTTTCCATTGGTTTTTTCTCGATGCTTATGTTCGTAATCCTTTCTGTTGTCATCAAGAAATTTAATGGTTCTTTTTAACTGTATTGCGGTCTCTGCTAAAATGTTAATGATTTTTTCGTCATTTTCATTTGTAATTTTCAAAATAAAACACATCCCTTATTTAATAATATATTTGTGCACAATAAAAAAGTGCGTTAACCAGAGTTAACGCACCGAAAAATGCATTACTCTGTTTTGCGCAACAATCCTTTCCCGCCAAGGTATAAGAATTACAGAGAATACATTTTTACACAAATATATTCTCCTTGGTGAGACAAATTATTCGATTGTTGCGCAAGGGTATTTTACTACAATAAGTTACTTTTGTAAAGAGCTGAAAAAGTGAATTTTTCAAATCTTAAAATTTCAGGAAATAAAAAGTAAATTAATATACAAAAAGACCGGCATCGCTTGACGATGCCGGTCTTTTATACCAAATCCGGTTAAATTATGCAAGTTCTGCAAAGTATTTGATTGTTCTAACCATCTGGCTGGTGTATGAGTTTTCGTTGTCATACCAAGAAACAACCTGTACTTCATAAAGGTCATCGCTGATCTTAGCAACCATTGTCTGAGTTGCATCGAAGAGTGAGCCGTATCTCATACCGATAATATCGGAAGAAACGATTTCATCAGTGTTGTAACCGAATGATTCGTTAGCAGCAGCTTTCATAGCAGCGTTGATACCGTCAACTGTTACATCAGAACCCTTAACAACAGCTGTAAGGATAGTTGTTGAACCAGTGGGAACGGGAACACGCTGAGCTGAACCGATAAGTTTGCCGTTAAGTTCGGGAATAACAAGACCGATAGCTTTTGCAGCACCTGTTGAGTTAGGAACGATGTTAACTGCAGCAGCTCTTGATCTTCTGAGGTCGCCCTTTCTCTGAGGACCGTCAAGAGTCATCTGGTCGCCTGTGTAAGCGTGGATTGTGCTCATGATACCGCTCTGGATAGGAGCATAATCGTTAAGAGCCTTAGCCATGGGAGCAAGACAGTTAGTTGTGCAGGAAGCAGCAGAAATAACTGTGTCGTCCTTTGTAAGGATATCATGGTTAACATTGTATACAACAGTGGGAAGGTCATTACCTGCGGGAGCAGAAATAACAACTTTCTTAGCGCCTGCTGCGATGTGAGCAGAAGCCTTTTCCTTAGATGTATAGAAACCTGTGCATTCAAGAACAACATCTACACCGATCTGACCCCAAGGAAGATCCTTAGCATCCTTTTCAGCATAGATTTTGATTGTCTTACCGTCAACTGTGATTGAATCTTCGCCTGATTCTACTTTGTCAGCCAAAGCATATTTACCCTGTGCTGAATCATACTTAAGAAGATGAGCAAGCACTTTGGGGCTTGTAAGGTCGTTAATAGCTACAACCTCGTAACCTTCTGCACCGAACATCTGACGGAAAGCCAAACGACCGATACGGCCAAAACCATTGATAGCAACTTTTACTGCCATTATCAATTACCTCCATTTATAAAAAAATTTATTTTTTACCGTGTATTATTTTACACTAAATTGCAATATTTGGCAAGGGCATTTTGATAAAAAATCTTTAGTTTCTTAAATCATTTTCTGTTCATATATACAAGAGCTTCGAGTTTTTTTGCAAAAATTCCGTCTGACGGAAACATTTCAAGCCATAATTCAAATACATCCAACAGTCTTTCAGGAAGTAAAGCGTATTCGCCTGTCTGTACAAAATTGAATAAAAATTCTACGCCCTTTTTAATTTGCAACATAAATATTGAGGGATTAGGGTGTGAGGTCATTATTTCCCACAATCGTCCCGCAGTTTCAGAGGCGGAGCCTATATTTCCTTTAAGACTTTGCATTGAAAGCAATGCCAAGGGGTTTTTGCGTATATTGCCCGGCTTGTCAGAACCGCCGCCTTCCGCATCGCTTACCGGAAAACGAATAAGAGAATCAGCCGCAAGAGATTTTACAATCATGGATAATTCGGTGTGTTGGGAGGGTAGATTGTACTCTTTGCTTAGTCGGCTGCATTCGTATTTATCTTTTTGAGTTAAAAGATATAATACTGCCAAATGGTCTGCTGCCCTATCCTGTTTTTGAACAGAATACATTCTTTGCAGCTCGCCATGTTCTGTATATCCTGTTATATCTACTTTTTCGGGCAATGGAACGGAAGAGTCCGACCAAAGGCATATCTTGTCCCACGGGTATATCTTTCCCTGATTTTCCAAATGCCATACAAGGTTTTTATCGGTTTTTACCGAAAGCTGTTCAATTCCTGAAAGAATACAGCGGCTCAAAAGTTTGCACAGCCCGTCTGCCATATCCCTTGGATCCTGCACATTTTCCGCAAAACCGGCACCCGTCTGAGCAAGACGGTTTGATGTGTCAAAATATGCTTTTGCACCGTTTACAACATTAAGAGATGAATATTTTTTATTTTGAGCATCGGATATAATCTTTTCCCCGTTAATAAATTGGCTGTTGGTTACAAGGAAAATTTCTGTTTTGCGGGAAGATAAATCGTACGCAAAACTCAGTGCCTCCCCAATATCGGCACTGCCTGACGGGCGTATATCATCAAGCCACATGTGTGCTGATGCTTTGGAATTATCTGATGCTTTCAAAGAACTGATAGATAAAAGACGGGGCGAAAGGCCAAAGGCAATGATATTGAAACTTTCCGCTTCATCCAAAGCACAGATGCAGGAGAGAAGAACGTTTTTTATATTATCCCAATGACTTCTCATGCTTTTTGATATGTCAATCACGAAAAGATATTCGTATGCTTTCTGTCTGCGAGCAGGCTCGAATGGCAAACGGGTATCCAGAAAAGCGTACCGTTGTCCCGTATAGACATTGCATAATGGGCAATCTTCTGCTTTTAAGTCAAGAATGATATCCGATTGGGGTAAATAACCATCTTTTATACTGATAACATTATCTTGCACTGTGGTTTCATGACTGCCGCTTACAGTAATTTTGCCGGTGGCAGTATACCAAAATATTTTTGCGTCCATTGTAAACTGTGGTGCAAGCCGCTCACTTGTCTTAACGGGCAAGGTTATTTTAATGCTGCGGTTTTGAGGAACCTGTTGAATATAGGTAAAGGATATGTTGATAGAATCGTCCGGCTTTACAACCCCTATCACCGCCGTAAAGTATCCGTTTTGGTCAATAGTCAGGGGGCTTGCGTCACTTCTGCGGTTTGCTTGAAGCTGCTCAATTTCTTCTTCAGATATATACTCCGTATCAATTTGTTTTTCCGGTGTTTTTATCTCAAGTTTGCTGACGAAAGCCTTTTCCGGCAGTTTAAATCTAAATACTGAACAGCCTGTACCTGCTGTGTTTATATATGACTGTTTAATGTTTACAAAAAACCATCCGCCGGTAATTGCTGCCCGGCAGGAAAGGGCAGTCATTTGCATATTCAGATGTCCGTCTGCAGTAAATAACATGTTTATCACCTAGATATGTTTTTTCAGTTAATATACTAACATAATAAAATTGATATTTCAAGAAAAAGAATTGCAGCAAAATAAAAAATGTGTTATACTGATAAACAAACATTATGTCAAGAAGAAACGGAAGGTTATTATGAGTATTCAAACGGGTCATGCGTTTATATATGCGGGGCAAAAGGGCACAGGAAGATATGAGGCGGCACTTGATACTGCAAAAGAATTGACCGACAATAATGTTGCCGATATTATAGAGGTTTCAAACGAGAGGTTCGACCCGTCCTCTTCAGCAAAGAATCTTACCGTACAGGCAGTGCGAAATGCTCGCAGTGATGTGTATATAAAACCGTACAGCGACAAAAAAGTGTATATTTTCCCACAAGCAGACAAGATGAATGTCCAAGGGCAGAATGCACTTTTAAAAGTGCTGGAAGAACCTCCTGAATACTGTGTTTTTATACTTATAGCGGAAAATGCCAACTTATTGCTGCCCACAATCCGCTCAAGAGCAGTTATCAAAAGATTTTTTCCGCTTTCATGTAGGGATATTGCGTTGCGCCTTAAAGAAGAATATCCCGGGCGCAGCACGGAACTTGCTGCATTTATTTCTGACGGGAGTATGGGCAGAGCAAGAGAACTTATGGATACGGAAGATTTGGAGCAGCTGTATAAATCGGTATGCATGGCGATTAAAGGTCTTACTGAAAACAGCAGTAGAAATTTGTATGCTGCGATAGATTTTTTTGAAAAAGAGAAAGAGCGCAAGGACCTTGTTTTTGATATTCTGGAAGCTGTTATGAGAAAATTTATGTTGTTAAAATCAGAAAAGTGTGATACAATAGATTTCAGCATAAGTCAAAAATCTGCTGTTGAATTTCTGGAAGGACTGCAAAGAGTAAGGCTATATCTTAAATCCAACGGCAACTATACAATGCTTATTACCTGTCTTTTAACAGACAGCTGGGAGGCTATACATGGTAGAAATAATCGGTATAAAATTTAAAAATGGGGGGAAGGTATACTATTTTAATCCCCAGGGAATAGAATTTACTCAGGGCGAAAAAGCAATTGTAGAAACCGCAAGAGGCGTAGAAATAGGAGATGTTTGCCTTGAGAATAAACTTGTTAAAGAAGAAGAGATTGTATCACCGCTCAAAGATGTAATCCGCAAGGCAACTAAAGAAGATGAGCAAATTGAAAAGGAGAATGAGCAAAAAGAAAAAGACGCAATGGTGATATGTGAGGACCTTGTCAAGAAACATGAGCTCGACATGCATCTTATTGACTGTCAGTACACTTTTGACCGTAATAAACTTTTGTTTTATTTTACTGCTGACGGACGAGTTGATTTCAGAGAGTTGGTTAAATCGCTTGCAGCGGCATTTAAAACAAGGATAGAACTTCGTCAGATAGGCGTGAGAGATGAGGCAAAAATTGTCGGCGGGCTTGGAATATGCGGCAGACCGTTTTGCTGTTCGTCTTTCTTGGGAGATTTTCAGCCTGTTTCAATTAAGATGGCGAAAGAACAGAATTTATCCCTTAATCCGGGGAAAATATCCGGTACCTGCGGGCGTCTTATGTGCTGTCTTAAGTATGAGCAGGAGGCTTACGAACATCTATTGAGCAAAACACCTAAGGTTGATGCAATTGTTAAAACAGCAGATGGCAAAGGAGTAGTTATTGAAAGTAATATTCTTACCGGTACTATCAAGGTTAAACTTGATAAAGCCGCTGACGGAATTGCAAAAATATATAATGTTGATGATGTTGCAATCATAAAGGATGCTGTAATTAAAGTAAGCAAAGAAGAGCTTGCACAGCTTAAAGATTTAGAAAAGGAATAAAAAAACATATAATCACTTTACATTCGGAAATTTTGGATGTATAATAGTATTGAAATTCATAAGGAGGTGCTCTTGAAATGGCTTATGTAATCAGTGACGCATGCATCAGCTGCGGTGCTTGCGAAGGCGAATGTCCTGTTTCTGCTATCAGCGCAGGAGATTCAAAATATTGCATTGATGCAGATACATGCATCAGCTGCGGTGCTTGCGCAGGCGTATGTCCTGTAGGTGCTCCCGAAGAAGAATAATTTCTGACATAAAAGGTCAGTGCTTTTGCATTGACCTTTTTTGTTTATTGTGATAAAATCTGTATTAACAATATGAAAGGACTGTTTACAAATGAAACGGAGAGGAATACTGATTTTGTTGTGTTGTGTGATCATGCTTTGCGGAGGGTGCAGTTCGGGTAAAGACAATGTAGCTGAAACCGATTCAAGCATTATCAGTGCAGGTTTTGATTATGCCATGTGCATAAAAGAAGATGGCAGCCTTTGGGCATGGGGCAAAAATGATGCCGGTCAGCTTGGTGACGGAACTTATGAAAACAAAGAAAAACCCGTAAAAATTCTTGATGATGTTGAGTCTGTAAGCTGTTCGGAATCCCATACTTTGGCAATAACAAAAAAGGGAGACCTTTATGCTTGGGGTAAGAATACCTACGGTCAGCTTGGTGACGGAACCAATGAGGACAAAAATAAACCTATTAAGGTAATGGAAAAGGTTAAACTTGCTGATGCAGGACAGTTTTACAGCATGGCGGTTACCAAAAACGGTAAACTCTATACATGGGGTGTAAATACTGACGGAAGACTTGGTAACGGAAGTAACAAAAACGAGTCGGCTCCGATTGAAATAATGGAGGATGTAGTAGCAATCAGCGCATATAATCATAGCATGGCGGTAACAAAGGATGGCAAGCTTTACACATGGGGAAGCAACAAATACGGACAGCTGGGTATAGGCACTGAAGTAAGTGAAAGCAAACCCGTGTTGGTTCCTGTTGAAAATGTTGCGGCTATAAGTGCAAGCAATCACAGCCTTGCCCTGACCGAGGGAGGTCTGTTATATGCGTGGGGCGATAACAGTTACGGTCAGATAGGTAACATGTCCACCAACAGTATCATCAAAACCCCTGTTATAGTATCAGAAAATGTAAAGCGCATAAGTGCCGGTCAGACACACACTCTGGCTATTAAAACTGACGGGGCGTTATGGGCATGGGGTGAAAATACCGGCGGCCGTCTCGGCGACGGAACGGATAATGATTCAAGTGCACCCATCAGTATTATGCCGGATGTTGAATACATTGCTGCCGGTAACAATTTTTCCGCAGCCGTAAAAACTGACGGAAAGGTTTATACCTGGGGATATAATACTTGCGGACAGCTTGCCGGAGAAGGTGAATACCGGCTTGAGCCTGCGGAAGCATTCAGTGTCGGTAAATAAAACATCGTGATTTGAAAAAATAGAGAAAAATAACGCCATAAATTCTATGGCGTCAGACTGTCGAAAAAGCTCAGCGAAAGCTGGGCTTTTTGCTTTAAAAGTGATATAAAGTGGGTTGTTAAAAACGCTAAGAACAAACAAGAAAGAACGAAGCCAGATAGAAATATTTTCAATAGAAGAATTTATATCACAGCATCATTTACTTAGCAAATAGACAGTGCAGCAGATCTTATACATATTTACGACTTTGCATCAGATATATATTGTAAAAACAACGGAATACCGAGTGTTGCCCCTGTTGTGCTGGTGAAAATGGTGTTGATACAGCGCCGCTTTATGGAATAAGCTTACTTTGTAGAACTCGCAAAGAAACAAGCATGAATGTAGCGGCGGCAATTTGCACATATTCCATATCGACAGATGAATTTGACGAAAGTCTTGTAAAATGCCGGCTCAAACAAATCACCGTCTATGATGGTTATTTCACTGTGGAATTAAAATACGGCATTATTGATATTCACGGATAAAGCCTCATAAGCACACCAACCCCTCCGAGCTATCATAGCTCGGAGGGGTATTTTTGTTATTTGCTTGTGAGATTTAGTTATTCTTCTTCGTTGTCATCTTTCCAGGAAGATACAAAATGTATATCACCCGAATCAAGATCCATAGCTATATTATCAGACATACGCATGAGTAAATCTCCATCAGAATCCACAGCCGTATTATCCGAGATAGGGAATGTAAAATCTCCGTTATCATAATCAAAGAAATGTTTACTCATTTGTAGTCCTCCTTGCTTTTTTCTGCGCCCATTACTGATTTGAGCATTTCTTTTCTCAAGGAATGTAATTCATTTTTGTTCCGGATGCACATACCACCATAACACTGCTCGTTAAGGTAGCAGACTTCACAGGTAATAGCATCAATTGACTGCATCATCAATTGACTGTCTGAAGGCAATTCGTACTTATCTATTTTCTTGACAACTTGCGGATTACGAAGTCCAAAGTCAATTTGCTTTCCGTTTCCAGTCTTAATGTAACGATACGGTTCAGCAAAGAATGAAAGACAATCACCAACTCCAAAGCTCTCAAGACCATGTTTTTCAATCCATACGTGGTCTTCCTTTCCGTCAAAGCAACTACCATCTGGATACATACCTGAAATATAAATACGCTTAAAGCAAACTGCTTTTCCAGTGATTCTTTCAATTTCTCCTGCAAACTCTAAAGGAATGTAGTAATAACACCTTGCAAAATGCCAACGTACTTTTACTTCGTTTTCACATACCATCATCTGTAAGTCAAGATACTCATCGTATGTGATTTTTTCTCCGCCGACTAAATCTTTATGCTTATCTGGATCGAAATCAATAATACCTCCATAGACTTGCAAGCTTGTTTTTGACCCATAATAGGCCGACTTGGTTTGCACCCAATTTTCCCAACTGTCCCAGTTTTCGCTTTTACTAAAGTCAAACATTTTTTTACCTCCTGATAAAAAGTACTGTCATATGACAGTCTGACATTTTATGTAGGTAAATTCAGACTTTTATAAATATTTTCGTAATTATTATATCACAAGTATATTAATTATTCAATGGGTTATAACATCCAATCCACTGCATGCCTACTTTTTGACCTTCGGATGGGCAAAACTGATGTCACACAAAAACATCTAATCCGCTCACAGGTGGGTTATGTCAGGGATTTAGATAACAGAAATTCCCCTTAGATAAGTTCCCACAAACAAGAACAGTCTGGTGAGGGGGATTGTTGTCGGTCTTGACATATACCAAAAAAGCCCTAAATAAGACATTTACCAAGCTCTACTTATCTACCTTTGACATCAATACTACCGTCTCAACATGTTTGGTGTGAGGGAACATGTCTACAGGCTGCGCAACTTCAGGTTTATATCCCTTTTTCATGAGGTACTTTATATCCCGCACCTGTGTTTCAGGATTGCAGGATATGTACACAACTTTTTGAGGTGACATCATAGATAGAGAATCGAGAAATTCTTTTGAACAGCCGCTTCTGGGCGGATCGGTAAAAACTACATCTGCTGACATATCGTTTTGTGCCAGCTCCTTCATAAATCTCCCTGCATCTTGGCAGGCAAAGCTCATATTTCTGCATTTATTCAGCTTAGCATTTTCTTTTGCGTCACGCACCGCTGCTTTATTTGATTCAACACCGATAACAACACCGGCTTTTTTTGATGCAATAATTCCTATCGTACCCGTACCGCAATATGCATCAATAACACGCTCATCACCTGTAAGATGTGCAAGATCAATTGCGATATTATACAGCCGCTCCGTTTGCAGCGGATTAATCTGATAAAATGAGGCAGGTGAAATAGAAAAGGTGCAGCCGCACAGCGAGTCTTTAATTTTTCCGGTTCCGTATAATATGATTTGCTTATCTCCAACTGTGAGAAAATCACCTGAATTATTTATGCTTTGTACAATCGTAGTTATATCAGGACATTTTTTTATAAGTGCTTTCACGAAATTATTTTTCGAAGGAAATAAATGACTTTCAGTAACAAAAACAACCATTATTTCTCCGCTTTTAAATCCGGTTCTTATAAGCAGATTTTTTAAAAATCCTTTGCTTCCTTTTACGTTTGCCGGCATCAGCTTAAAGCTTTTCATGAGGTTACGGATTTCTACCGTTATTTGATTTGCACGCTCATTTTCCAGCAAGCAGCTGTCTGTTGCAGCTACTGCGTTACTGGAGGATTGATAAATTCCGCTTATAGTTCGCCCGTCACGAGTCAATCTGAATACGGGCTGAGATTTATTGCGGTAGTGAAAGGGATTTTCCATTCCAATAATATGGCGTACACCGCAGATTCCTTCAAACAATCGATTAATTTGTTTCTGCTTCCACTTAAGCTGCTCATGGTAATCTTCCATATTCATAAGCTGACAGCCGTTGCATTTTTTATATATAGGACACTTTTCCATATCTAAACGCCTTTCATATAATAAAGACCTATTGTCACTTAAAAGTAACGAGCTCTTTTTTACTGGTAAAACTTTTACCGCATAAATAACCTAATACCGTATTTTCAAATCCGGATTTAAATTCAATACGATATGCACATAACTCTTGATGTGCAAGCCCCAAGCTCTTATTAACTGCATTTTTCCCGTATTTTCCGTCTCCGGCAAGAGGATACCCGAGATATGCCATGTGTGCTCTTATCTGATGGGTTCTGCCTGTAAACAATTCAATTTCTGCAAGAGACAGACCATTTTTAGAGGTTAATATGCGGTATCCCGTCTTAATGGGCATTGACCCTTTTTGCATATTTTCCGTTATATAGACTCTCTTTTTATTAAGGTCACGCTTTAAATATGCCTGGCATATTGCACTTTTTTGCTGCGGAATTCCAACAAGCGTACATCGGTAGATTTTTCTTATCATACGATGCTTTATGATATTGTTCATTATGCGAAGACTTTCCGCATTTTTCGCCGCAATAACAAGACCGCATGTGTTGCGGTCTATTCTGTGACAAAGAGCCGGGACAAATGTGTCCTCCCCTGTGCCGGGCTGATATTCTCCTTTTTCAATAAGGTATGAAAGGATATGATTTATAAGAGTGTTCACACTTTCTCCATCATCCGAATGGACAATCATGCCGGCAGGTTTGTCCGCAATAATAATATTTTCATCCTCATATACTATATCAAGATCGGGCTTAACCTTTTTCAATGCTTTTTCTTGTGGTATTTCTCCGAAAAACTCATCATTTATATAAAGCTCAGCCCTATCACCTTCCAAAAGCCGATAGTCGGCGGATGCTTTTTTCCCGTTTATCTTAATGCGACCTTTACGAAAACTTTTTTGCAACAAAGATTTCGGCATTCCTTTGCAAACTCTGGACACAAATTGGTCAGCACGCCGTCCGGCGTCATTTTTATTGATTACAAAACTTTTCATTAATTATCCGCCTTTAAAGCTTTAACCCTTTTAAATATTCTGTAAAGCTGTCTTTTAAATCATCACGCCTTAGGGCATATTCCACAGTAGCGGACAAAAATCCCAGCTTATCTCCTACATCATATCTTTTTCCTTTAAAATTATACGCATATATGGGCTGTATTTTCCCCAGTCTTTCAAGTGCATCAGTAAGCTGTATTTCACCGCCGCTGCCGGGCTGTGCCGTTTCCAGCAGTTCAAATATCTGAGGCGTAATAATATATCTTCCGAGAATGGCTACATTACTTGCAGAAGTTCCGGGTGCGGGTTTTTCCACAAGATTTCTTACCTTGTAAATTCTTTCATCAACTTCTTTGCCCTCAACAATACCGTATTTGCATGTATCCTCCCATGCAACTGTCTGCACTCCGAGAATGGATGTCTGATATTCGTCAAAAACATCAAGAAGCTGTTTAAGACATGGTGTATCTTCGTTGTATACTATATCATCCCCCAAAAGCACGGCAAAGGGTTCATCACCAATAAAAGTTTTGGCACATGCTATAGCATGACCCAATCCTTTTGCCTCTTTTTGGCGGATATAATAGATATTTGCAAGCTCGGATATTTCCTGAATCTGCGTAAGCATATCTTCTTTGCCGGACTTCATAAGTGCATTTTCCAACTCCAAAGACCTGTCAAAGTGATCTTCTATAGCTCTCTTGGAGCGACCCGTAACAATGATAATATCCTCAATCCCCGACGCAACCGCTTCTTCTATTATATACTGTATTGTAGGCTTATCTACAATAGGCAGCATTTCTTTTGGCTGTGCTTTTGTTGCAGGCAGAAATCGTGTGCCCAATCCTGCTGCCGGAATAATCGCTTTTTTTACTCTCATAGTATTCATCCTTTCGGCACGCAATGCAGTTTTTTATCATTTATTCCATATACCCCTCTGTACCGCTCCGAATATATGCTGCTTAACATCAGGTATATCTTTTTCTAAAGATTTTATATGCTGTTTAATATATTCCCTTTTGGTATTACCGTCTGCCGGACATGGGTTGTGCATAACAGGCAGATTGGCACGCTTAGTGTATCCTGCTATCTCGCCCTCAGTAACATAAATCATGGGTCGAATAAGAGTTACATCCGTTTTATCCAGATATGTAACAGGAGAAAAACAGCTTATTCTTCCTTCATAAAAGCATGAAAGAAAATAGGTTTCTATAACATCATCAAGATGATGTCCGAGTGCAATCTTTTTTATACCGCATTCTTTGGCAAAATTATTCAATGCCCCACGTCTCATCTTCGCACAAAGAGAACATGGGTTAGGCTCTTTTCTTATGTCGAAAACTATCTGTGCGATGTCCGTTTTGCGTGTGATAAATTCCACATCTATTTGTTTGCAGAATTCAGCAATTTCATCAGTGGATACATCATATCCCATTTCCAGCATCAGACCCTTAACCTGAAAATCCATGCCGCTGAATCTGCGCAGCTGTGCAAGAGCTGCCAAAAGAGTTAAACTATCTTTTCCGCCCGAAACACCCACAGCTATAGTTTCGCCTTTATCTATCATATTGTAATCCGATATTGCCCTTCTTATAAGGCTTGTCAACTTTTTCATATTTATATTATAAAACATACAGCTTTTTTTTGCAAGAAGTATTTGCCGTGCATATTTAAAGATACCGAATTTTTACCCCAAATTGATTATGAAGGGGTTAATTTTATAAATTCATTATCGAGCATACAAGAGTATAATTAAGAAAAAGAGAGAAAAAAAGACTTCTTCAAAAACATTTATAAAAATTTGAAAAAAGTGCTTGACAAATAATGTTCGTGGTATTATAATATACAAGCGTCTTAAAGATGTAAAGATTTGCAAGGAGGAAAACAGACAATGAGTTCAAATTCGTATATGGCAAAAGCCGGCCAAATCGAAAAGAAATGGTACATCATTGATGCTGCAGATAAGCCCTTCGGCCGTGTTGCCGCTGCTGCCGCTTCAATTCTCAGAGGTAAGCATAAGCCTGAATATACACCCAATGTAGACTGTGGTGATTATGTAATAATCATCAATGCAAAAAAAGCAATTCTTACAGGCAATAAATCACAACAGAAAGAATATATCCGTCATACAGGCTGGATTGGCGGTATCAAAAGAGTTAAATACAGCGATTTAATTGAAAACCGTCCCGAAAAAGCTTTCATGCTTGCAGTTGGCGGTATGCTTCCGCACAACACTTTAGGCAGACAGGCTCTCAAAAAGCTGCGTGTTTATGCTGACGACAAGCACAACAACGAAGCTCAGAAGCCCGAAATCTGGACAAGAGAAATATAATAGGGAGGGTATTTAACTATGGCTATTACAACATATTACGGCACAGGCAGAAGAAAGTCTTCTGTTGCTCGTGTACGCATTATGCCCGGTACAGGCAATATTACAATTAATAAAAGAGACATTGAAGAATATTTCGGTCTTGAAACACTTAAAGTTATCGTTCGTCAGCCCTTTGTTGAAATCGGTGCTCTCGGCAGCTACGATGTAGTATGCACGGTTACCGGCGGCGGTGTAACAGGACAGGCAGGCGCGATCAGACTCGGTATCGCTCGTGCTCTTCTTGAAGCTGATGAAAACAACAGAGCAGCTCTCAAAAAGGCAGGATTCCTTACAAGAGACTCAAGAATGAAAGAAAGAAAGAAGTACGGTCTCAAGGCAGCTCGTCGCGCGCCTCAGTTCAGCAAGAGATAATCTGCTGTTCAAACCGTATCAAAATGGTTCAAAAACCCCGGAAAATCAAGGCTTAATAGTGATAAGGTACTATTTAGCTTTGCGAGGGGCAGAGAACGGTGTGACCGCAATGGTCACGCCGTTTTTCTGCGTCCAGGGGTGGATTTCGCAACAACAGGCTCGGAAATCACAGGAATCTCTACATCATCCACGAAGTTGAAATAGATTTTTACCTTCTGTACCCGCTTGCCGCTGGACTTGTCCGGTGCAAACACCTCAATCTTCTTGATATACTCATTGACTATCGTAGGTGTCAATTCCGGCACATCCACATACTTCTGGGTCAGAGCGACAAAGGCATCCACATCTGCACTCATGGTTTCCTGAGTTTCCAGCCATTCTTCCGTCACTTCAATTTCGAGTTTTAACCGCTCCTGCTCTGCCTCGTAATCGGCGGTCATTTTCTTATACCGCTCCTTACTCAGATCGCCCAGGACAAAATCCTCATAAAGTCGGGACAGAAGAACATCCAAGTCAGCCAGCCGCTTCTTGGCCTGCTCCACTCGCTTCCGATCCTCACGGATGCTGCGTTCCTGATCGGAACGGCGGCATTGCAGCCATTCTTCCTGAAAGCCTTCCACGTCCTGCCGAATATAGGCATTGACCGCACGGATGCGCTCCAACACCAGTTCCCGCAGTACATCTTCCCGGATATAGTGGGCAGAACAGGTGCCTCGACCGCTTTTGTAGCTGGAGCATACATAGTGGTCTTGCTTGCCGTCAAAGCTTTTGCAGGTAGCAAAGTGCAGCTTATTCCCACAATCGGGACAGAACAGAAGCCCGGAGAACAATCCCTGCCGTTCCGCTTTTGTGGGACGGCGTTTGTTTTTTCGCAGCTCCTGCACCCTGTCCCACTGAGCCTGAGAAACGATTGCTTCCTGCGTATCAGGAAAGATACACATATCTTCGATGGCATTGGGAATCCGCTTCTTCAGCTTATAGGACTTGGAATAGGTCTTGAAATTGCAGGTACAGCCGGTGTACTC
>URVP01000002.1 GCA_900551345.1 uncultured Eubacteriales bacterium | reverse complement strand
GGAGGGCTTAGGTGATATAATTTGCTGATTTTAAACACGCTCTCCAAAGTCAAAAAATCCCGCAAAAGCGTCTGCTTTCGCGGGATTTTTAATTTTAAATTCATTATTCAACTACATTAGTCGCAACCGTATATTCAAACGCATCATAAAGAGGTTTAACCTGAGCAAAACTACTCCAAGTGTAAATTTTAGCTGTTCCTGCCCCTGTTACACCTTCAAACACAGCAGTCAGAGCATCGTTTACACCTTCCTCATTAACGGGAACGGTTTTGGCAGCGATCATATTACCTTGCACATCATAAAGAGCAATAACAGCAATTTTTTCAGCACTCTGTGTATATTCTGCAACCGTATATGTCACTGTAGTGTTCGCTCCATCAGATACAACCGCACTTATATGTCCTCCAAACGGCACGCATGTCTTTGCAGTATATCCGGCTGCATCATATCCTGTAGAATTGGCAGGGTAATATATGGTAAACGCATTCGTATTGCCAAAGCTGTTAGAATCTATCGTCGGAGCTGTTTTGCCCAAGAACACCATAGACTCCAAATTTTCATCATACCTATATTGTAAAGCGCCTGTTATAGTCTTAACATTTTCCATGAAAGTAAATTTAGTAGCGGCACCGGTCTGTTTGAAAGCTTCTTTACCGACCGTCTGTGCATTTATGATAAATTCACCGGCAAGAGCCCCTGCTTGCTGAAAAGCCAATTGACCTATACTTTCTGTTACGAAGCTCAAATCAAAAACGCTCGAATTTCCATTTATAGTCGTCAACTTTCCTGCTGACTGGAAGCACCCCCCACCGATTTTAGTAATGGTATTGGGGAAACTTACGCTTACAATGGAACTTCCTTTAAATCCTTCATCGGGAAGAGCAGTAATAGTAATGCCTTCCTCAAATGTTGCATCATTTAAACTTTTTGTATTTCCGAAAGCCCCTTTACCCACAGATTTTACTGTTTTCGGCACAAAAACGGATGTAATTCCGGACGAATTAAAAGAATATGAACCTATTTTAACGACAGATTCAGGGAAATTAACCGTTTGCAGTGCAGAAGCATTACGAAAAGCATTGTCATTTATGTTAATAATACCATTTGAAATAACCACTTCCTGAACCGATTCGTTAGCTGTGTTAGAGCCGCCGGATAAAATATACTGGGAAACAGTTGTACAGCTATATGTATTTTCCCCAACCGTAAAAGATGCGGGAATACATACTGATTGGGCGGTTATTAATTCGGCTGATGCAGCTGAAAGAGTTGCAGTATCCCCATTGATAGCAACCTTAAAGGAATATCCTCCGTCAACATTTGTAAGAATTCCTGTCTCTTCATCGTAGGTTGCATTTGTCCAACTGTTATCATCTGATACAACCACTACCTGTACTGCCTGTGCAAATACCGTAATACCACAAAGCAGTGATGAAATTAATGCACACACAAGAAGCATTGAAAACAACTTTTTCATTTTAAAAACCCCTTCCGCTTTTTTAATAATATACGCTAAACGCATATTTATGCTTATTTTTTATTGCAGTCAAATCTGTGTACATATGTCTTTCTCCAAAAAGTCAATTAGATGTCTCTCCATCACAAGTAAACATAATTCATATTATTTTGCTAATCTTTATACAATTAAACATACCATACAATAAAACCACTGTCAATTCAAGTTTTGGTTTTCACAATAGATTTGTGCACCATACACAATTGATATTATATTTATTGTGATATTTAACAAAAGCATTGCTCGAAAGCTTTAAATTACCCTTTTTACCCTAAGCGTTACAATTTCAAAACCTGATATATTTAATTCAACCAAATTTTCACACACTTTAAGCTCCTGTAAATTATTTTCCATAAGGTCACACGAATACGCCTCACTTACATCAAACCCGAATTTAATTTTAGCTGTAACCGGGCAATTATGAGCTTCATACATACGCACAATTATATCCGAACTATCCTCTGCTTCTTTAACGGTTTCTATAATAACATTATCAGCATTACAGCTTACCATGGAAGCGCAGGAAGGCAAAGAGCCGATATTTTTTTCTGTTTTAATGGCTTTAACGGGATTGTTGAACTTATACGCTTCCCTGACAGTTCCGCCGGTACGAAAACTTCCCGCATGAGGGAAAAGTGCATAATTTATTTCATGTTTTCCTAAATCCACCGTTTTACTCGGGTGAGTAGAAGATTTAAGCAGTGTAAGCATAAGGGTGCTTCCATCCGCACTGTGTCCATATTTACAATCGTTTATCAGGCTGATTCCGTATCCACCGTCAGAAATATCCGCCCATTTATGTCCGCACACTTCAAATTTTGCTCTGTCCCAAGAGGTGTTGCCGTGGGTAGGCCTTTCAATATTTCCAAACTGTATTTCATATGTAGCTTTATCTGTATTTACATTGAATGGGAAAGCTGTTTTAAGAAGCATATGATCCTCATGCCAGTCAATTTTCAGGTTAAAATCGATTCGTTTTATGTTGTTATACAGTATTATTTTCTGTTCATACTCAGATTTGTTATATTTTCTTTTTATTATAAATCCACCGCTTACTTCATCATTAAACGCAGTAATTTCCGACACATCATTTACTTCATAAGGCTTATACTTATAATATTCGCTTATTTCCCAAGCATCATAGCAATACGGACGATCCTCAAAAAGTATAAGCCGGTTTGCAGATTCGCCCTGCTTTATTATTTCTCTGTTCTGCTCCTTATCAACAATCGACAAAATGTTTCCGTTATTGTCCAGTACAACAGAAAAGAAATCATTTTCCACTTGGTTTTTTTCAACCTTTACATACCCGCTCTGAGCCGGCAATTCTGTTATATTTTTCCAGCCGAATGCAGGAATTTTGTCCACATATGCTTTTTTTCCGTTATATTCGATTATCCCGTCTGCCTCGAATCCCAAAGGATTATAAACCAAAACACCTTTTGATGAAGTGATATTCTGCGCAACAAGGCGGAGTTTATCATCAAAAATATTTTCAGCTTCTGAAATCAGTTTGCTGTATAAACTCTCTGTGTCATCGTAAACCTCCTGTATTGAGCTGCCCGGTATTACATCGTGGAACTGATTAAGCAGTACCGTTTCCCACAAATCGTATAGCTGAGTTTTGGGATATGCACAGTTTGCTGCTATATTTGCAAATATGCAAGCTGCCTCCGTATTCTGAAGGAGAATTTCTGACTTTCTGTTATACTTTTTGTTTCGTGCGGCGGTAGTATATGTACCTCTGTGCATTTCAAGATAAAGCTCACCTGACCATCGGGGTGTTTCCCTCAGCAACCGGCATGATCGGTCAAAATTATCTTTGATGCGATCAAGAGATTCTCTGACCGTTGATATTTGACTGTGCGGCATTCCCGGAAGTCCATAACTTAATCGCCTCTGCTGCTCAAGCATATCTGCCGTAGGTCCTCCGCCGCCGTCGCCGAATCCATATGTGAGGATTGTCTCGGTATTATATGCTTTTTGCTGATACCGTTCCGGTGTTCCCTTTATAAATTTAGGATTAATATAACCGTTATAATGGGTTCTGTTTGCCACATCTGCATTCACATCATATTCTTGTGATGTAATAAAATATGTAAAAATCTCCGTTCCGTCTATTCCACGCCACATAAATGTATCATAGGGCATCTTATTGTATTGATTCCAGCTTATTTTGGAAGTTACAAATTTATCGACACCGGACTTAATAAGTATTTGAGGAAGTGCAGCGCTGTACCCGAACACATCCGGGAGCCATAATATTTTGCTGTCGACGCCAAACTCATCCATAAAGAATTTTTTACCGTGCATAATTTGGCGCACTAGGCTCTCGCCGGACGGCAAATTGCAATCTGCTTCAACCCACATCGCCCCTTCAGGTTCCCAGCGACCTTGCGCAACCGCCTGTTTTACCCTCTCGTACACCTCAGGCGCCTCTTGTTTAAGATATTTATAAAGCTGAGGCTGCGACGACATAAACTTATATTCAGGATACTGTTCCATAAGGGAAAGCACGGTAGCAAAACTACGCTGTGCTTTTTCTTTGGTCTGGGCATAGGTCCAAAGCCATGCAACATCAATATGAGTGTGTCCAATACAGCTTACCAGCGAATTGGTCTTATTACATTCCTTATTGTAAAATTCATTTTTCATGTATTCTATGGCGTCTGTTACGCTTGAATCAAAAGCTTCACAGCATGTAAAATCGAGCAAATTTACAGCTGCCGCCAAATGCCTTATAATAACGGCGTATTTTTCGTCAGTTTCTTTAAAGCAGCTAAGAACAGCAAACGGAACGGACAAATCATAATATAAGTCCTTTACTTTACTGTTCATCTCAACTATTTTAGCAAAAAGAGAAAAATACTCATCATTATCAAGCATACCGGTATAAAAATAAATGTATATATCATAGCTTTTTCCGCTGTCTAACGGATACTCAGTATGATTTATATCCAAACCTTGAACAAGCTCTCCGTTTACATACAAAATACACTGAGGGTTCAGCATATCGGTAGGCGTATTATGGGATGTACCGAAAATCAAATATGTTGGATTTTCACACTTAGGAATATCAACATTAAAATGCAGCCAGTAGTGCCTGTCCCTGCCTCCTATTTTTACAGTATCACTAAACGGCTGCATATCTGCTTCATTCGGGAAATTATTGCTTGTCTTATATTCACATTCACAATATGTCATGGGAATTGAGCAGCATATATCTTTATATATTCTTTCTTTGAGCAATTTTATGGTATGCTCTGTACGGTATTGTAAAAAACGCATTAATATTTAACTCCTTTTCGGGTGTTGTCCGGCAAACGGTTTAAATATAACAGTAAATCTTTTTCATTCAGCCTTCTTGTATTTGCTTAAGAGCTTTGGCGAGTTGGTCGGGGCAAGAAGTACCCTTTCTTCCGCAATTTATACCGCTTAAAAGGTTTATAACCTCATCAGTCCTGCGGCCTTTGCACAAAGCGGCTACACCTTGAGTATTACCTTGGCAGCCTCCTACAAATTTTACATCATTAATAATTCCATTATCAACATCAAGTTGAATTTCTACAGAGCATATACCCTTAGGCTTAAAAGTATATTTCAAAAAATCATATCCCTTCCCATATTTTAAATTTAATCATATATATCACTTTGGCAGCCTCTGCTCTTGTGGCACTGCCATAAGGATTAAAGCAACCATCATCTGTTCCTTCAATTATTCCCGCATACTGCATTTGAGCTGCAGATTCAACCGCATATCCGGCAATGCTTCCTGCATCCTTAAAATTCGGCATCATATTATAATGCTTCATATCCGCCTTTGCATATTCAATTGCCCGCCAGGTCATAACCGCCATATCCTGGCGAGATATGCTTTCGCCTGATCCGAACTCTGTTTCACTGGTGCCGTGTACAATACCGCAAGCATTAGCCGAGGCAACATACGGATAATACCAATCCTCTTTGTGCACATCATCAAAACTGCATTCTGCGTTTTCATCTTCTATATTGATTGCTTTTGCTAACATTGTTACGAACTGCTCTCGTGTTATATTAGAATCCGGAGCAAACATTTCACCATCTGCGCCCGAAATGATTTTACACTTTGCCAGCCCCTCAATGTATTTATATGCCCAATGAGACTTAGGAACATCAGCAAAAATTACAGAAAAAGCGTCTTCGCTCTCATCGATAAAAAACATTCTTATGTCATTTAAAGGAAAAGAAACAACCATTCCGTCATAATTGGTATTAACAAGGTGAGTTTTCGCACTTGCATTGTCTTCATCTGACAAATAACAGATTATATCCGAATCAGAAGCAGCGTAAAACAATATATATGCATCGGAAATTTCTTTTATTATATTAGATTCATCAGATATTAAAATCTGATACACTGACTCTGCATCAATACTGTCATTGATATTTTCCGGTAAATCCACACTATTATACTTGGTAATTGATACAGAATAATAAGAAGAATCTGACAAGGGGGCAAAACTAAGCAAATCTAACACTATCCCCACATCTTTATTCTTTATCAATATGCTAGACACTCCGCTGTTATACGCATTTATTAAAAAAGATCTGTAAAAGGCAGTTTGCAACGAATTGTTGCTTACAAAGTCTATTGTTAAAGGAACATTTGCAATAGATGTTATCCCGTAATGTTTCAAATATCTTTTAAGTTCAGCAACATTAGCAGACGCATAATTTAAGTAATCCGTAAATTCCATATCGGTAAAATCAATTTCACTGCCGCTTACATATACAGTGCCCGCCCTGGTTAAAAGATCTGTAACCAGCTGTTGCCTTTCGGCAGAATTTAAAGAAATTAGCCTGTCTAGCTCTCTGTCTACAAGGGTCTTATAGTCCGTAAAGGCACCTATCCGGCTGTTACCCGAGCATTTGTCGGCAAGTTCTGCATAGCGGGGACTTTCATAATACTCTCCGGCTGTACTCTCAGCAGCAGCACTGATACCCAAAGGACACATTTCATATCCCCAAGCGTTCAATCTATCGGTAAAAACTACTGAATATGCCAACAATACACAACATACTGCAAATCTACATAAAATATTTTTCACCGATTCCCAACCCCTTTTCAAGAATGACCGTTATAGGACCATGTTTCAATTATGGCAGGAATTTCTCCGACATTTTTAATTGTTGTATTCTCAATCAAATCAATTCTAATTACTCCGTTATCCGCATTGAATTCCATATCTTTATCGGTTTTTATCATGCCGCACAGCAAAAACATGCGAACAGCACTTGCGCCATGGAGCTCAATTAAATCTGACTGTCCGGGCATTAATCTTTTTACATCCACGCTTCCGAACCTGCGGGAGGACATAATAGTTACAGCCTGGTCTAAACCGCCCAACTCATAAGTTTTTGCCTGTTTGATTTTGTATAGGTAATAGTCGTAAAGAAGTCGATCAAAAACAGAAGGAAAGTCGGGTATTTCACAGGGTTTCAAAGCGTTAAAGTCTGTTATTTTTTTCAAAAGAATTGTTTCTGCCGCAAAATATGAACCTTTAGCATAAGCATAACTGTCATACCCTATTTTTGCCGGGACATGGTTTATCATTCTGTACAATTCATCCATTAAATCATTTATATGTAAAAATTCATAGGATTTTTCAGGATTTTCAATTTTGCCCGTATCTATTATCCTATCTATAATAGGATTATCATAAAACGGGCCGAATATTTCAGGCATTTTATAAAAAACAGCAGGGATAGCACTTGTCCGGCTATATTCACGGACACATGCTTCTCCCTGGTTTTTTATAGCTTTTACAGCTTCAGCATCTTTTTCGTTATATTTTCTGGGCGTAAAATAAGCTACCTCAGCCTTGGTGTTGCTGTTTGCAAGCATTTGTACTATTCTCTTTGTAAAATTATAATTTAATTCTGCCTCGGTCACATTATGGATATGTGATTCATTAAGCAAAATAACTGTATCTGCACTATATAGTTTGTGGGTAAGCTCTTCAGCCGCAGCATTGCAATCAGCGGCATAGAATTCAACATCAGGCATGCGGGCGGCAAGGTATTGTCGCAGCATACCAGTCAATGCAGCACTTCCCGCAGCAAAAACCTTTTTCATTTATCATCACCAACCGGAGTAAAGATAATATCAATAAGTTTATCCGCAACATCATACACATCATATTTCTGAGTACATATGCTGTAACTTTCCTTTGCCATTTCCGCTGATTTTTCAGGGTTATCAAGAATACTCAAAATTCTCTGAACAAGTACCTCTACATTTTGAGGAGGTATAATATATCCGTTTATACCATCAAGCACAGCGTCCCGGCAGCCGGGAACATCAGAAGCAATTACAGGTCTGCCTTTTGCCATTGCCAGTAAAAGCTCAAAGGGCATTGCCTCATGATAGGACGGAAGAACAAAGCAAGAACATCCATCCATAAACTTTTCCAAATTTTCATCATAATCCTGTGCAAGTTCTATGTATCCTTTTTCTGCATAAGGCATTATTTCAGATAATTCTATTGCATATGGGGACGGATCAGGTTTTATAAGCAATTTAAAAACACAGTCCTTTTTAAGCTGTTTAACGATCCCGGCTGCTTGAATATATTCCCATATACCTTTATCCACCGAAAGGGAAGCAGCCATAAGGAATATGTTGGTATTTTTATATTCCGTTCTGGTGTATTCCTCCGTATTTATTCCATAGCCGCCCAAAAGTACCGCCTTATCACTCTTAACAAGTTTCTTATCGGTAAAAAACATCATATTGTCCATATTGTGAAAAATTACCTTATCGGACTTTTTAGTTGCTCTTTTACAGAGAAATTTAATATAAGCTTTTTTTAATTTTTTATTAGTCTGAAATAGTCTTCCGATACCCGTAAACTGAGATATAATTTTATCAACTCCGGCACGGCTTGCTGCAATGGCACCGTAAATACACGCAGGAGCTGATGATGAAATGAGAATTTCTGTTCCGTTATCCTCAAATATATCTGCCAGTTTATTTATGGGGCCGAAAGATCTTAGCATACAAACATCTTCGTGAAGAAAATCTATATTAATGACCTTTATATTTATTCTCTTAAAAATTTCGCTTTCTCTGCTGTCATTAAGAACATAAATTATGGGGTTGTGCTTTCTTTCTATAAGTTCAAGAATAAAATCAATTTGATTAACTTCTACGGATTTTAAATCCGATGAAAATATGGCTATATTCATAACTGACTCTCCTACTCTCTTAAGTTTCGGATTACAATTTATTTTAACAAAAATACAACAATATGTCAATATATGTTTAAACGCACCGTATTAAGTAAAAACCGATATTTAAAGCTTGTTTCTTGACTGCTGAGCATCGTTGATTTTTTTAACAGCTTATTTTATTTATATTGGTTTTGGGAACACCCTCATAACAAATATACGCACTTTAAAATTCGACGATATGAAAGGGTGGTTTATAATCCTGAGAATTTCGTCTTTAACTCTTCACCCCAACGGCTAAGTAAATTTACAAATACAAAAAAAGAGGACCTTTGCAAATGCAATCGTCCTCATTTTTTACTGTAGCTTGGGCTTAATCTGAATTATAAATTTTTAAAAATTCTGTTAATACGCACTATAAATTCATTGTTATTTGAAGATGCAACAAGTTGGTTTATAAGAGTTTCGGTTACATCGGCAGGAGACTTGCTGTCAAGTGCCCTGCGTATCGTATACATTGCATCTGCCTCTTCTTTTGTAAGCAGAAGTTCTTCTTTCCTTGTTCCGCTTTTTGCAATATCTACAGCAGGGAAAATTCGTCTTTCCTGAAGTTTTCGGTTAAGATGAATCTCCATATTACCTGTACCCTTAAATTCTTCATAAATAACATCGTCCATGCGGCTTCCGGTCTCGATAAGAGCCGTTGCAAGGATAGTAAGGCTGCCGCCGTTTTCGATATTTCTTGCTGCACCGAAAAAGCGTTTGGGCTTATGAAGTGCTCCCGGGTCTATACCGCCCGAAAGCGTGCGGCCCGTTGGAGGTATTACCAAATTATACGAACGGGCAAGACGGGTAATGCTGTCAAGTAGTATACATACATCCTTTTTATGTTCTACAAGACGCATTGCTCTTTCAAGAACCATTTCAGCCACCTTAACATGATGTTCCGCCATCTCGTCAAAAGTAGAATATATAACCTCTCCTTTTATACTGCGCTGCATATCCGTAACTTCTTCAGGTCGCTCATCAATAAGCAATACAATAAGCTTAATATCAGGATAATTATGTGAAATACTGTTAGCTATATTTTTAAGTAATGTAGTTTTGCCCGATTTAGGCGGAGATACAATAATCCCTCTCTGACCCATACCGATAGGGGCAACAAGATCAATAAGACGAGTTGAACAGTCACTTCCGTCCCCCTCAAGCTTCAACCTTTTATCCGGGTATACGGGGGTGAGGTTTTCAAAAGGAACCCGGCGTATGGCAGTTCCGGGCGGGTCACCGTTTACCGTATTGACATAAAGCAGAGCACAAAATCTTTCGTTTTCACGCTGAAGTCTTGCAATTCCCACTATTTCGTCACCGGTTTTAAGCCGAAATCGTCTTATCTGAGTGGGAGAAACATATACATCATCAGCAGTGGTAAGATAATTTTCTCCCCTAAGAAATCCATATCCATCCTCACATACTTCAAGAACTCCTGTTACTGTTTTTGTATCGGTACGCTGAGCCCCATGACTTTTTTCCTCATGGTTTTCCGTATTTTCAGAGTCTATTTCATTATGCTCAGATTGACCGTCATTTTCTTGCTCCGCAGAGCTATCGTGCTCCTCAGAAAAGTCTGAATCATTATGATTATTTTTCTGTAGCTTTTTTTCGGTTGACGGTTTGCTTTTGGGCAGTTTTTCCGTTTCTTTTTTATCTTCCATCTCGGCAAGAACCTGCACAAGTTCTTTTTTCTTCATTTTAGTTACATTTTCTATGCCCTTCTCTTTGGCAATAACTCTAAGTTCATCCACTTTTATTTTGCTGTAATCCATAAAAACCATAGCCTTTCTGCCCGCGCACAGACGCTTTATTCATACTCCCCACTGCGGGCATACAGGGAGCAACTATAACAAATATCTTTAATATCCATTGCCCTACAGACACAACACATCCGATACAACAATATAAATGCGTTTATTTAAAATAAGAAATTACATAATTGATGATTTGTGAATTTTCGGTATATGCATTGAGAAAATCCACAGAGACAAAAACAAATGAAAGGATAATTGTCAGAACCGCTCCGTTTACCAAACCAAGCAGTGCTCCCAACAATTTATTAACCTGATTGAGCAAAGGAAGTTTTGCTATTTTGCACAGCAGATGTTCCGCTGCATATGACACCGCAAATGACACCGCCGCCGCAGCGATAACCCCGGTTGTTCCGCCTCCGAAAGCGGCTCCTACAGGATTATATAAAAACACAAAAAGAACAAGGAATATAAAAAGGCCTGCAAAGCGAAACAAAGTTTTTACAAACCCTTTTTTATATCCATTAATTAAAGACAAAGCAAACAACACTATTAATACAATATCTGCAATCAACTTACAACCCCCTTATAATTTTACGACTTCAATATTTGAACCGTTTATAAGATATATCATACTTTTATTATCTTTGAGCCAACCGGATTTGAATTCCTGCTCAAATATAACCTGTACTCTTTGATTGCATTTTCTATCCACTGCTATAGCTCTGTCCGAACCTGTGACGAGTGTAAGGCCGGATCTCATATCAAGATTAACTACGCTGAAATCCAGACGCTTTGCACCTCTTTCTTTTCCGTTTTTGTCATATGAGATAATGGTACTGTTATTGGCATTGTTCTCAAAAGACAGAGTTGTTCCGTCCCCTTCACGAAAAGCAAAAGTCTGTAGTTTTTTGCCGTCGTATTCAATTTTCCATTCTTCTTCACCTTTTTTACTAACCCCGACCATCATAGTATCACCCACAGCCGTAACGGAATTATCTCCGTTAAAGGCGATAAACGGGAAAACACCACCTTCATAACTCAAACGGCCGAGAACCTCTTCCTGTCTTACATCAACCATAATTACACCGCCGGTCAACTGTTGGTTATCTGTAGAAATATACGTTGCGGCAAGTCTTGACCCATCATAGGACAAAACCGCATCAATTATGTAAAAATCCGAGTTCTTCCATTTGTAAAGTTCTTCACCCCGGCTGTTATATGCAGTTACAACATTGCGGTAGCTGGTTTCGTTGGTTATAACCACAGCTCTGCCTTTGGAGTTAATACTGCCATTAATTATTTCATTTTCAGCACTGAAATTATTGATTATTTCGCCGTCATTGATAATATAAACCTCCGTACCTCCGCAATCAGCAAGCAGGATATATTCTCCGGCAGTTTTAATCAAAGGCGAACTTGTTTTTGCCGTTACATTAAAAACTTCTTTCCCGTTTTTATCGACACAAATTACTCCTTCATTGTTAACCACAATAAGGTTATCATCAAATGGGTATACACTGTTCTGTTTTGAATCATCAAAGGTATATATTGAGGTTGGTTTGGCATAACCTTTTCCATTAAACATAATATTATAACGGAAAGAATAAATAAGACTGCCTGCAATTACCAAAACAGCAATAACCGCAAAAGTGATAATATTTCTTTTATTCTGTTTAAGCAATGATAGCTCTTTAATCGTTTTCTTCATCTTCATATTTTTTCATTCCTCTGTTTTAATAGTTTATCTCATAAAGAAACAATCCCTTTGCGGGTGCAGTAATTCCTGCTCTTGTCCTATCTCTGCTATCTATTATTGCAGGGATTTCTTCGGGTTTTATCTTGCCCATTCCCACATATACAAGGGTTCCCGCTATAATTCGGACCATATTATATAAATATGCGTTAGCATTTATTTCAATGCAAATCATATTTTGATTTTTTTCAACTGTAAGATGGTTTACCGTTCGTACAGTTGTTTTCTGTTGACCGCCTGACGCCATAAAAGCAGTAAAATCATGCGTTCCCACAAAATATTCTGCCGCCGTCCTCATGCTTTCCAGATCTAACGATACGGGTACAAGGTATGAATATCTCCCCGAAAACGCATCGGATACATGACTGTTTCTGATATAATATCTGTATGTTTTATCTTTAGCGGAAAAACGAGAATGAAAATCATCATTTACGATCTGTGCTTCTTCTACCCTAACATCTTGAGGAAGTGCAGTATTGAGAGCTAAAGGGATTTTTTCACAGGGGATTTTCGTTTCAGAATAAAAATTACAATAATAAGAACGGGCATGAACGCCTGAATCAGTACGGCTGCATCCGCATACGGAAGGCATGCTGCCGGTTATTTTTAAAATAGCTTCTTCGATAAGCTGCTGAACCGTAAGGGCATTTTCCTGTCTTTGCCAGCCGTGATATGCCGTACCGTCATAAGAAATACGCAGTCTGATATTCATACAGAATAACATTCTCCCAAATAAAATTATTAATATAAAACAAATTCTTCTTGCAGTTAATTAAGAATAAAGCACCAAAAGACTTGTTCGGCAAACGAATCAAGCCCTTAACAGTATAATTATAGGCATTAACTCCGCTCTTGTCAAGCCACGGGGAAAATATAAGTTTCGGCAGCAATTATGCCGATAAGCAGTATAATTACAGCGATTCCCATTATATCCGTTTTTCCGATTTTCGGAACATAAAGGCTTGTTCTGCCTTCGCCTCCGTGATAACATCTGCTCTCCATGGCTATTGCAAGATCATCCGCCCTTCTGAAGGCACTTATAAATAACGGTACCAACAAAGGGATCATGGATTTTGCCCTTTTAATGATATTTCCACCCGAAAAGTCTGCACCTCTTGCAGTCTGAGCTTTTGTTATCTTGTCCGCCTCATCTATAAGAGTGGGTATAAATCTGAGAGCAATGGTCATCATCATTGCAATTTCATGAGAAGGCACCCCGATTTTGGAAAGAGGTTTCATAAGGGATTCAATCGCCGAAGTAAGACGAATGGGCGATGTGGTATAGGTAAGCACCGAGCTGCCTATAACCAAAAGGGTTACGCGAATTATCATCTGAACCGCAAGAATTATTCCTTTGTCAGTAATTTTAAGCACACCCCAGCTCCAAAGTATGTTTCCGTCAGATAAAAACAGGTTGAAAACCGCAGTAATCATAATAAAAATGAACATGGGCTTAACACTCTTTAAATATGTTTTTACCGGGATTTCGGAAATCAGCATAAGAAAGAGCGTAAAGGCAATAAAAACCCCATAGCTGAAAAAATTCTGAACACAGAAAATAAGCACTATATATGCAATTGTCAGCACAATTTTAACCCTTGCATCCATACGGTGCAAAAATGAATTGCCGGGGAAAAATTGTCCGAATGTAATATCTTTAAGCATTTTGCTTTTTTAACTCCTTATTTATTTCCTCTGCCGCCTGTTCAACCGTAAAGCACAGCGGAAGTCCCAATCTTGAGGTAAGAATGGTTACCTCGGGAACCGAGAGACCTATTTTTTCAAGTTCATCTATATGGCGGAAAACCTCGTGAGGCGGCCCGTCGAATTTCACTCTGCCCTTATGCATTGCCACAATTCTGTCTGCAATGCCGGCTATGTCCTCCATGCTGTGTGATATAAGAATAACGGTTATACCCAGCCTGTCATGCATCTGCCTTACCTCAGCAAGCAATTTTCGACGCGACTCCGGGTCAAGACCGGCTGTAGGCTCGTCCAAAATAAGCACCTGAGGCTGCATGGCAAG
This sequence comes from uncultured Eubacteriales bacterium, assembly GCA_900551345.1. Taxonomy (GTDB): domain Bacteria; phylum Bacillota; class Clostridia; order Monoglobales; family UMGS1388; genus UMGS1388. The sequence goes on along the minus strand of URVP01000002.1, from coordinate 31,780 downwards.
AATACTTGCAATGGCAACTCTTCTCTTCTGACCTCCGGAAAGCTCAAAGGGAGAAAGAGTCCGCCATTTTTCCGGAATATGAACTGCTCTCATGGCGCTTAACACTCTTTCTTCAAGTTCCGCTCCGGAAAGCCCCTCGTTTTTAGGGCCAAATGATATTTCATCCTGAACGGTTTCTTCAAAAATCTGATGTTCGGGGTATTGAAACACCATACCCACCTTAAACCTGATACTGCGTAGGTCTGCATCCTTTTGTGTAGTAACGCAGCCGTCTACCGTGACTGTTCCCGAGGTAGGCAGCAAAAGAGCGTTCATAAGTTGTATCATGGTAGATTTACCGCTTCCGGTATGGCCTATTATACCGATAAATTCGCCCTTATTTATATTTAAAGTAGCTTCATTAAGTGCATGTTTTTCATAAGGAACTCCTGCCTGATAAACATAGCACGCTTTATTTAATTCTATCAATATGATAGCTCCTTTTTATCATTATCTTGCTTTATTTATGCTTAAGCTTATTTTTTAATATTTCATAGGCTTCGTCAACATTTAAAACAGGCTTAAGCCCTACTTCATACATAAGCTCGGTTACCTGAGGAACATCCAGTCCAAGAGAACGGATTTTATCCACCTTTCCGAAAACCTGTTGAGGCGTCCCTTCCTCAACCACTTTTCCGTCCGACATAACAATTATCCGCTGTGCCTGAGCGGCTTCGTCCATGTTATGAGTTACAAGCACTATGGTTATGCCGTCTTGATTAAGCTTTCTGAGTGTACGCATAACATCCCGTCTGCCCTTTGGATCCAGCATGGCAGTAGGCTCATCAAGCACAATGCACTCGGGTTTCATGGCAAGTATACCGGCAATGGCAACCTTTTGCTTTTGTCCGCCCGAAAGAAGATGTGGTGCATATGAAGCAAACTCGGAAAGGCCCACCACTGACAGTGCCCAGTCAACTCTTTCCCGTATTTCTTTAGAGGGTACGCCAAGATTTTCAGCCGCAAAGGCAACATCTTCCTCTACTATTGCCGCCACAATCTGATTATCAGGATTTTGAAAAACCATGCCTATTTTTTGCCGCACATCAAAAACACGCTCTTCGTCAGAAGTGTCAATTCCGCCGGAATACACCTTGCCCTCTGTAGGAAGCAACAGTGCGTTAAAGTGCTTGGCAAGAGTGGATTTGCCGCTCCCGTTATGCCCCAGAATTGCTACAAACTCACCTTTTCGTATATGAATATTTACATGATCAAGTACATATTCTCCCTCTTTATAGCCAAAGCAGAGATTTTCTGTCTTTATCACTTTACCATTCCTTTCTGCCGCTGCATCCGCAAGGCATTACAAGACCTCTTGAAGTTATGGGAAGTCCTATTTCCTGTGCACGGGCATCACTACCAAAGGTTATTTTCATAAGGTTTTCTATTACTCCTGCGCTTATGCCTGTTGTATATGAATTAAGAAGAACAAAAAGAGGCTTGTCCGTAAGAACCTGTCTGCAAAGATTGAGAAGTCCGCATATTTTCTCCTCCATCTTCCACACTTCGCCTCCCGGTCCTCTGCCGTAAGAAGGAGGGTCAAGAATAATGCCGTCATATTTTGAGCCTCGTCTTATCTCTCTGGCAACAAACTTGGCGCAATCGTCAACAATATATCTTATGGGATGCTGCTCAAGTCCGCTAAGCTGTGCATTTTCCTTTGCCATCTGCACAATACCTTTTGAAGCGTCCACATGGCACACCGAAGCTCCGGCTTTTGCCGCCATAATGGTTGCTCCGCCCGTATAAGCGAATAAATTAAGCACCTTTATAGGTCTGTTTGCGTTTTTTATAAGCTTGGAGCACCATTCCCAGTTAACTGCCTGTTCCGGGAAAATGCCCATATGCTTAAATCCCATAGGTTTTATTTTAAAAGTACATTCTCCGTAATGCAAATGCAGAGTTTCGGGCAATTTTTTATAAAATTCCCACTTTCCTCCGCCCTTGTCCGAACGAAAATATTCGGCAGCCGGTCTTTTCCATCGGGTATCGTTTCCTCTGCTTTCCCACACCGCCATGGGGTCGGGGCGGATATAAATATCATCACACCATCTTTCAAGACGGCAGCCGTCCGCAGCATCTATTAATTCATATTCTTTCCAACCGTCAGCAATCCACATAATAAATTACTCCCGTTTTTATTTATTAAATCATCAATCGCCCTGCCGCTTGGGCATCAAATTTGCGATTAGTCTGTATATAAGCTTAATTATAAAAGTGTTTCTTATAATTTTAACATCTTTTTAAAAGGTTTACAATAACAATTTATTATATATGTTGTAATCTGCAAGACACTGAATTTATATATTATTACCATGGCATCCGGGTTTTTCAAAGAATATTCCTGTAAAGTGACTATTTACATTTTACACGGGTTAAGATATGATATATATGGATTAATTTACATATGAACAAGTTAAGGAAGGTTATACTAATGGATGTAAGAAACGACATAAGAAACATCGCCATAATTGCTCATGTAGACCATGGCAAAACAACATTGGTTGACGAAATGCTCAAACAGTCGGGTATATTTCGTGCCAATGAGCAGGTGGAAGAGCGTGTTATGGACTCAAATGATTTGGAGAGGGAAAGAGGAATTACCATTCTATCCAAAAACACCGCTATTCTGTATAACGGCGTAAAAATAAACATTGTTGACACCCCCGGTCATGCCGACTTTGGAGGCGAGGTAGAGCGAATACTTATGATGGTAGACGGCGTTCTTTTGCTGGTAGACGCATTTGAAGGATGTATGCCTCAGACAAGATTTGTCCTTAAAAAGGCGTTGGGACTTAAAAAGAAACCTATCGTTGTAATAAACAAAATAGACCGTGACGGCGCTCGTCCCGAAGAGGTTATCGACGAACTGATAGATTTATTTATAGAGCTTGGTGCAGATGAAGATCAGCTGGAATTCCCCATCGTTTATGCTTCCGGCAGAGACGGTTATTCCTCTCTCAGTCTTGAGGAAAAAGGAACTGATATGAAACCGCTCCTGGATACAATACTAAAAGAAATTCCTGCTCCTAAAGGTGAGATGGACAAACCTTTACAGCTTTTATTTACAAATGTTGACTATGACGAATACATCGGCAGAATTGGTATAGGCAGGGTTATGAGAGGAAGCGTAAAAGCAGGCCAGCAAGCAGTCCTTTGTAATCCTGAAGGAAAGCAGGAAAAAATAAAAATTACAAAGCTGTTCCAGTTTGAAGGGCTTAAAAGAGTGGATACTGAATCAGCAAGTCTGGGAGACCTTGTTGCAGTAGCAGGCATAGGAGATTTAAAAATCGGAGAAACTGTATGTGACGGAGATTGTATCGAGCCTCTCGACTTTGTAAAAATAGATGAACCCACGCTTTCCATGCGTTTCATGGTAAACACTTCTCCTTTTGCAGGACAGGAAGGTAAATACGTTACATCACGGCATCTGCGTGACAGACTTTTTAAAGAGCTGGAAACAAATGTAAGCCTGCGGGTAGAGGAAACGGAAACACCTGACGCTTTTAAGGTTTCGGGAAGAGGCGAACTCCATCTGTCCATACTTATCGAAACCATGCGCCGGGAGGATTATGAATTCCAAGTGTCCCGTCCTCAGGTTATCTTTAAAACCATAGACGGTATAAAACAAGAACCCATGGAGCTTCTTACCATTGATGTGCCAAACGACTATGTAGGCGTTGTAATGGAAAAGCTCGGCGGCAGGAAAGCTGAAATGCTCAATATGACTTCAGATGACAGAGGCAGTGTAAGGCTGGAATTTAAAATTCCCGCTAGATGTCTTATGGGATACCGCAGTGAATTGCTTACCGACACAAAAGGATACGGTATCATGAACCATGTATTTGATGGATATGAGCCATATAAAGGAGATATACAGGAAAGAGCTCACGGCTCCATAGTGGCATGGGAAACAGGAGAAACAACAGCATACGGACTTTTCAATGCTCAGGACAGAGGCAGACTCTTTTTCGGCGCCGGAGTTGAGGTATACGAAGGGATGATCGTAGGAGAAAATGCAAAAGCCGAAGACCTTGTAGTTAATGTATGCAAAAAGAAACATGTTACAAACATGCGTGCGGCAGGTTCTGACGATGCATTAAAGCTGGTATCACCCGTTATTCTCAGTCTTGAACAGTGCCTTGAGTTTATTGCTGATGACGAATTAGTAGAGATAACACCGCAAAATATTCGTATGAGGAAAATGATACTTAATAAATCACTGAGGGCAAAAGCTTTGGCTCAAAAGAAATAATCATCCGTTTTGATTTGTATGAGTATAAATTACAGAAAGGGTATGATGTAAATGCAGAGAAGCAGCGGTGTGCTTATGCACATTTCTTCACTTTACGGAGAATACTCCTGCGGCAGTTTCGGCAGTGAGGCGAAACAATTTGTAGATTTCCTTGCAGAGTGCGGTTTTAAGTGGTGGCAGGTTCTTCCTTTTTGCCTCGTGGACGACTGCAACTCACCCTACCAGTCATATTCCGCATTCGGGGGCAACCCTTATTTTGTAAATCTGGATATTCTGCATAACAAGGGGCTTGTCACTCAGGATGAAATAAACGCTCAAAAACAGAGTACACCTTACAGCTGCGAGTTTGCAAGGCTGTATCATACAAGAATACCGCTTTTGATGGAAGCGTCAAAAAGAGTTTCAAGCAGAAACGAGATAGAAGATTTTATAGCAAACAACCCACAGCTTGAAAGCTTCTGCCGATTTATGAGCCTTAAGGCAGCAAACGGGCAAAAGCCCTGGTGGGAATGGGAAACAAATACTCCCGACCCGGATGTTCTGTTTGCCTGGAAGTTTATACAATATGAGTTTTTTACTCAATGGTCAGAGATAAAAAGATACGCCAATTCAAAAGGAATAAAGATTATCGGAGATATTCCCATTTATGTGTCGTTGGACAGCTGTGATGTTTGGTGCAACAGAGAGCAGTTTTTACTGGAAGATAACCGTCCCACCTCTATTGCCGGATGTCCTCCCGATTATTTTTCACCGGACGGACAGCTTTGGGGAAACCCTCTGTATGACTGGGACAAAATGAAAGAGACTGGATTTGTGTGGTGGAAGGACAGAATGAAGCATATGCTTACTCTGTTTGACGGAGTGAGGATTGACCACTTCAGAGGTATTGAATCCTTCTGGGCAGTGCCATCCGGAGAAACAACGGCACGAAACGGAAAATGGGTTAAAGGTCCGGGTATGGACTTGGTAAAAGCCCTTAAAGAAACAGCCGGAGATAAGCTGATTATAGCGGAGGATTTAGGTCAAATAACCCCTGAGGTTGTAAAGCTGGTGGAGGAAAGCGGATTCCCCGGAATGAGAGTATTTCAGTTCGGTTTCTTAGGCGAATATGACAATCTGCATCAACCCCACAATTATATAAATAACTGCGTTGCATATTCCGGCACTCATGATAACAACACTCTTTTGGGGTATCTTTGGGAGCTGGACGAAAACAACAAAAGAGATATGCTTGAGTATTGCAGACACGACATAAACGATTGGGGAAGCGGCTGCATTTCTATTATCAAAACCATTCTTGCATCCTCTGCCGGACTCACCATATTCCCTATACAGGACCTTTTGGGATATGGCTCGGATACCCGACTGAATATACCGGGAAAAGCAGACGGAAACTGGCAATACCGAGTTACAAAAGAACAGCTCAGCGAAATAGATAAAGGTTTGTATAAAAAGCTAAACACTCTATACAGAAGATAAAAATTATGGTTGCAAAGGGGATTGTAAACTTATGAGAAAATTTTTCAGTGTTATTATTTCTGTTATAATTTTATCTTTTTGCTTTACTGCATGCACTGCAAAGGATTCAAACGGAAAAACGGATAATAAAAACGAATCAACAAACACCACAACTCAAGAGCAAACAGAAAAAGGATCCGGCACTCAAAACTCTAATGAACAGACTTCCGACGGCAGCGGTCAGTCAACAGAGCCGGACACAGGGTACAGCGATGAAAATGTTGATATGAATGAGTTTGAATCCCTTGTTGATACATTCAACAATTCAGAAGATGAAGAAGAAAAAGAAGCCGCAAGAATAGAGCTTGAAAAAATACTGGAACAAGCCGAACAGCAGGCAGCACCAAAGGAGTAACATATGAAACAGGAAAAAATCGACCGCATAAGTGAGCTGTCAAGAAAATCCCGATCCGTAGGCCTTACAGAAGAGGAAAAGACGGAACAAGCAGCACTTCGCAGAGAATATATCGATTCAATAAAAGCTAATCTGCGAGCAATGCTTGAAGAAACAAAAGGCATAAAGCATTAACATAAAAAAACTTTTTGGTTAACCGGGTGCCTAAAGGGCTCCGGTTATCTTTTTATTTTCTGCCTAAAGAGAATATATAAACTGTTGAAAACTGCAAAATACTATGTTACAATATAAATAGCATAAAAATAGATAAACAGGTGTGATTTTTAGTGAAATTAAAAAGCATGGCAGCGATGCTGCTTGTGGCATTTTGTACGTTTATATGCTGCTCATGCAGTAAAAAGGTAATTAATACGCAAAATGACAAGGCCCTTAATATAGTTGTCACCATTTTTCCGGCATATGATTTTGCAAGAGAAATAACCGGCGGAGAGGCAAACATACATATGCTTATCAAACCGGGAAGTGAAATACACTCATATGAGCCTACGCCCAATGATATAAAATTAATTAACAGTTGTGATGTTTTTGTTTATGTCGGGGGAGAATCTGACGATTGGATTGACGGTGTGCTTGAAACCGTAGAAAATAGCAGTATGAGAACCGTTAAAATGATTGACTGTGTTGAAAAACAAGAAGAGGAAATCGTCGAAGGAATGCAAACCGCAGAAGATGCTCATGACCACGACCACGAAGAGATTGCATCAGAAGGCGCTAATGAAGTTCATGAATATGATGAACATGTGTGGACATCGCCGGTAAATGCAATTAAAATATCACAAGCCATGACAGAGGCTTTTATGGACGCAGACACAGAAGACAGTCAAAAATATTCCGCCAATATGAAAAGTTACGAAAATAGGCTATTGGCTTTAGACAAAAAATTCAGAGCAGTAGTGGACAGCGGAAAGCGAAAGACAATGGTATTCGGCGATCGATTTCCTCTGCTGTATTTCGCAAAAGAATACGGACTTGATTATTATGCAGCATACCCGGGCTGTACGGAAGAATCAGAGCCAAATATCGCAACAGTTGCTTTTCTTATAGAAAAGGTCAAAAGTGAAAATATTCCGGTAGTCTTTCATATAGAGTTATCAAACGAAAAAATGACTGACACAATTTGTGAGGAAACAGGTGCAGAAAAAATGCTGTTTTCTTCATGCCATAATGTAACCGCAGAGCAGTTTGAGCAAGGTATAACATACATAGAACTTATGGAAAACAATTTAACCGCGTTGCAAAAAGCACTTAATTAAAAAACTAAAGTTAACAATTAACTTTTAAATACACCGAAAGGAATGCTTGTATGGACAACAAATGGATAAAAGTATTTATATTCACATCCACTCAAGGGATTGAACCCGTTTGCGGCATGTTATATCAGCTGGGAATAACCGGGGTGGAAATTGAAGACAGTGCAGATTTTCGTGATTATTTAGATAACTACGGGAAATACTGGGATTATATTGACGAAAATTTGATGAAAAAGCTGGACGCCGAAACCTGCGTAATAGCATATTTAAATGACAGCCCGTCCGGAGCTGAGCTGCTTAACTCCATAAGAGAAGGCGCAAAGCGTGTAAAAGCTCTTGCAGAAGGCGAAGAATTTGGGCGTATGTTCGTAGCTACAGATATAGTTAACGAAGAGGATTGGGCAAACAACTGGAAAAAATATTATAAGCCTATCCCTATCGGCAACAAACTTATTATTAAGCCAAGCTGGCAAGACCTGCCGGACTCAGGCGGCAGAACCGTTGTTGAAATCAATCCCGGCATGATGTTTGGAACAGGCACTCACGAAAGCACCAGAATGTGTATGGCTCTTCTTGAAGAATGTGTCGACAATAATACCAGATTGTTTGATGTAGGTGCGGGCAGCGGAATTTTATCTGTAACAGCACTGCTCCTGGGTGCACGTTCGGCATATGCCGTAGACATAGACGACAGCGTTAATATTATAGCCCGTGATAATGCAAAACTTAACGGTGTAGAAGATAAGCTTACAACTGATTGCAGAGACCTTGCGGACGGAGTAGCGGAAACATATAATCTTATAACAGCAAACATTGTAGCCGATGTTATTATCCGACTTATCCCCTCTCTTCCTCGGCTGCTGGAAAAAGGCGGCAAGTTTATCTGCTCGGGTATTATACTTGAGCGTGAACAGGATGTTAAAGACAATTTGGTAAAAGCAGGTCTTAAAATAAATAAAACTGTCTATGAAAATGACTGGGCTGCCATACTTGCCGAAATTTGACACAAAAGTTAAATATGTCCTGATAATTCAATTTTAGTGTTGAAAACATACAGGATTTATGCTATACTGTTTTTTGTATCGATATTTTCAAATGCACTTAAAGCAGCGGTGAATTATAATGCCCAAGTTTTTTACTGATAAAAACAACATATTTGAAAACAGCCTGTACATAACCGGTGAAGATGTTGAGCATTTATCCCGTGTTTACAGAGCAAAAGCAGGCTATGAAGTAACGGTGTGTGATGGATGCGGAGTTGACTATCACTGCAAAATTACAATGATAGAAAAAGACCGCATAACAGCACAGATTATTTCTAAAGCAAAAAGCGATACAGAGCCAAAAGTAAAAATAACACTTTTTCAAGGGCTGCCCAAACAGGGCAAGATGGAAACGATTATTCAAAAGACCACCGAGCTGGGCATTACCGAGATTGTTCCCACAATTACACATCGGTCTGTAGTAAAATTGCAGGCAGGGGACACCAAAAAACAGCTTCGATGGCAAAAAGTTGCCTTGGAAGCCGCAAAACAAAGCGGCAGAGGTGTAATTCCTCAGGTAAAACCGGTTACAAGTTTCCGGGAAGCAGTGCATATGGCAAAGCAAATGCAAACAGCAATAATTCCCTATGAAGAAGAACGGGAAACAAGGCTTTGCGATGTTTTAAACAAAGATATATGCGAAATAGGAATTATTGTAGGCAGTGAAGGCGGTTTTGAACCTGAAGAAATCGAATACGCCGCAAGCAACGGAATAATTCCCGTAACTCTCGGTAGAAGAATATTAAGAACCGAAACAGTCGGGACTGCATTGGTTCCCATTATTTTGTACGAAACCGGAGACATGTAAATATTTAAGGGGCAAATGTAATATTATAAGCAAAAGAGGATGATTGTTATGCAGAAGAATATGGAAAAATACACACGGCACGAAACGCTGACAAATACTTTTCTTGTTCAGCTTGCGTTTGCAATAGCTTGCGCAATATATACATTTTTTCTTATGAAAAGTTCCGTTAGGATTGAGTATATACTTACCATAAGAACCGTTGAACGAGTATTTTTTATCTTTTTCGCCGTACTTGCGGTTGTTTTGCTGTTGATATGGCTTGTGCGTGGGATTAAATCATGCCGGACAGGATTTTTTTACAGTATCATTTTTTCTCTGGGGAATCTTTATCTTATTTTGTATTCCCGAGTTGCATCAAAAGTATTTGGCGGTTTCTTCTACAACATAATGTATGGAGAATTTAAGACCTTACTTGTAATTATCGGTATTTGTACACTGGCTTGCTTTGTTGTGTATGTTGTTAAAGACAGTATGCCTTATAAAAAGGCGAAATGATTATCTGAAAGGAATATCAGTATAATTATGAAAGACTTTGAAACGATTCAGCTAAAAAAAGGTGTAAGACTTCATCTTACCCTTACGGATAAATTTAAAACAAATTATATCGGATTTACATTTCACCGCCCTCTTTGTGATAAAGAGGCGACGGTGAATTCGCTTCTTTCGGCAGTAATGCCGAGAGGCTGCAAAAGCTATCCCGATACTGCCGCTCTAAACAAACGATTAGACGAACTTTACGGTACCGATATGAATTGTATGGTACGCAAAAAAGGCGAAAGTCAGTTGTTATGCTTTAGCTTTGAGTTTGCAAATGATAAATATATCGGAGATAACAGCAATATTTTCAGCAGTATTGCGTCACTTTCGGAAGAGCTGGTATTTAACCACGATAGATTTAAATCTGACCATATAGAACAAGAGAAGGAAAATCTTCGCACTCTTATTTTATCTGTATTTAATGACAAACGAACATACGCTCAAATAAGAATGATAGAAGAAATGTGTAAGGAAGAGCCTTACGGAATATCCGAGATAGGGCGTATAGAAGATATTGCACCCATAACGGCAGATATGCTTTATGAGCAGTACAGAAATGTGATTTTATCATCCCCTCTTGACATATTTTTTGTGGGTAATGTTGCAAAAGAAAAAGTTGTGCAAACACTCGAAACCCTTGCCTCATATGTGAATGTGACAGAACCTGTGCCGTCTGTTTGTGTCATAGACAATGTTACTCAGACCAAAAATGTAGTTCAAAGGGAAAAGGTTGCTCAAGCAAAACTCTCCATGGGCTTCAGAACCAAGGTATCTGCACATGGGGGAGATTTCTATGCTCTGACCGTTTATAACGCCATATTCGGCGGCGGGCCGTATTCACGGCTTTTTAATAATGTGCGAGAAAAAATGAGTCTTTGCTACTATGTTTCTTCCCGTACGGACAGATTAAAGGGTATTATGAGCGTAAACGCAGGAATCGAATGTGACAAATTTGAGGTGGCAAAAGAAGCCATACTTGAGCAGGAACGCCTTGTTAGGACAGGTGCTTTTTCTGATGAAGAAATGGAAGCTGCAAAGCTTTGTCTTATCGATTCTCTGAGAGGTATATCTGACAGCCAACGCAGGCTGGAAGACTTTTGTCTTGCACAGCTTATGAGCAGCAGCAGTAACGGACTGAAAGAATATATTGATGGAATAATGTCCGTAACTCGTGAGCGAATTATAGAAGCTGCACAGGGCGTTCAGCTTGACACTGTTTATCTTCTCACAAAGGAAGATTAGCATTAAACAGTTTGAGAAAGGAGATTTAAATATTTCCATGAATTTTAATAAGATTGACTATTCCAATATAGATGAAACACTGTATTACGGAGTTCACAGCAGTGGGCTTAAAGTCTATCTGCTTCCTAAAAAATTTACGAAAACCTATGCAGTTATAGGAACACGATTCGGTTCTGCCAACGACACATTTGTTTGGGACGGAAAAGAGATTACGGTGACCGATGGAGTTGCACACTTTCTTGAACACAAACTTTTTGAAAAAAAAGACGGAACCAATGCATTTGATGATTATGCAAAAACCGGCGCATCGGCTAATGCCTATACAGGGTTTGGCAGCACATGCTATCTTTTCTCCTGTACAGACAAACTGAAAGAAAATCTTGAAATTTTGCTATCATTTGTGTCAGAACCATATTTTACAGAGGAAAATGTAGCAAAAGAGCAGGGAATTATTACTCAGGAAATAAGAATGTATGATGACGACCCAAGCTGGTCAGTATACTTTAATCTTCTTAAATCTTTATATTCCCGATTCCCCATAAGAAAAGATATAGCCGGAACTGCGGAAAGTATAATGAAGATTACTCCCGAGGAGCTCTATACATGCTATAAAGCTTTTTATAATCCTAAGAATATGGTTTTATTTATTACGGGAGATGTTACTGACTTTGACAGTATAGGCGAAATTGTGGACAAATATATAAAGAATACAGACCACGATATACCCCAAACACTTTTCCCGGAAGAACCCAAAGAGGTTTTTGAAAAGTATGTTGAACAAAAAATGAGCGTACCTGCACCGTTATTCATGCTGGGATTTAAAGAAAAAGATAATGGTATGTCGGGAGACGCTTTGTTAAAACGACAGATAATAACTGAAATTTTACTCGAAATGCTGTTTGGTAAGAGCAGTGATCTGTATCAGACTCTGTACGCCAAAGGTCTGATTAACGACAGTTTTTCTTCGGAGTATTCAGCGGATCAAATGTATGCTCATACTATTATCGGAGGAGAAAGCCCTGACCCTAAGAGAGTCCGGGATGAAATATACGATTATCTGTCAAAAATACAGCTTAACCAAAATGATTTTGACCGCTGCAGAAAAGCTCTTACCGGCCATTTTCTTCATAGTCTTAACAGTGTGGAAAATATCGGGCATGAGTTTATTTCTAAAATTTTTACTGAGTCAAATATTTTGGATTATATTAAGCTTTCTTCTGAAATAACCTTTAGCGAAGCTACAGAAAGATATAACGAACACTTTTGTCCGGAGCAGGCGGCGCTTTCCGTAGTTTTGCCCCACGAGTAAAAATATTCTATTTATTCTGAAAGAAAGGATTGGCTGATTATGATACAGTTTCCAGGTCTTGGTCTTGAATTTAATATTGACAGAGTTGCCTTTTCTTTGTTCGGAAAGGATATATACTGGTATGGCATTATCATAGGGCTAGGTGTTATGATTGCACTGATTTACGGCTTATACGAGGCAAACAGAGTTGGATTCGATACCAACGCTCTGCTCGATCTTGTTATTTATGGAATAATTTTTGGAATTATCGGTGCAAGACTCTATTATGTTATATTCAACTTCAAAAATTACTCGTCCTTTTGGGATATATTTAAGATATGGGAAGGCGGCATTGCAATATACGGCGGAATTATAGGAGCAGTTACTGCCGGTTATATTTATTGTAAAAAGAAAAAACAAAACTTTCTGCTTGCTCTTGATGTAGCTTCTATACCCTTCCTTATTGGGCAAGCAATAGGCAGATGGGGCAATTTTGTAAACCGTGAGGCATACGGTTCTGAAACTACATTACCATGGCGCATGACCATTTATAATGAGGTAGGAAAGCTTGTATCAGTACATCCCACATTTTTATACGAAAGTCTTTGGAATGTTGTAGGTATTGTTATACTTATTTTATATCGCAAGCACAAAAAATTCACCGGAGAGCTGTTTGCACTTTACATGACTTGGTATGGTCTGGGGCGGTTTTGGATCGAAGGGCTTCGCACAGATTCACTTATGCTCGGTCCAATAAGAATTTCTCAGCTTGTAGCCATAATAACTGCCATAATCGGCATATATATTATAGTGAAAATGCGCAGAGTAATTTCTCGTCGCAGCAAAGTTTATCAAGACCAGGAAATGATAGTAAAACCGGCACCTGAACCAAAAAAACGCTAGATTTTATGCTTTTTAACAAATTGTTTTATTATTAAAATCGCAAGTCAAAAATTTAAAATCTTTAACAGTGGATATACCAGGGTTTGTTTCAATGCTTAATTTTATTGTGTTGCAAACAGCCCCTTTTTTATATATAAAATATTGAACATTAAACTTTATAAATACTCGTGTCTACTATTGTATGTTCAATAACAATGTGAAAGTATAAATTATTAAAATTAATTTCATTAAGTATAACACTGATTAACCCAAGGGGCATTACAGTATTACTATGTATATGTGGATTTGAAATAATTAATCTTTATAATTCCTTAATATAGATCTTGCCTGTCAAAAACAAATGAACTTTTTTAATTTCAATAGTTGTGAACTATATTCGTTGTTCTATCGCAGTGAATACACAAATCTCGAATAGTTAAGATGTTTTTCCTTTCGTTAAAAATATTGTTATCTTCTTGTAAAATATAAGATATTCCTGCAAACTTCGGTGCAGAAATTTTCTGTTTTTACCTTTATGACTAGCATCGTAATTTAATGGTTTGGTTGCTTTTTTACTGCCCAATTATTTTAATATATGTTTAATTATCTCTATGCAAGAGAGTTAAACTCTTTTCGTTCTCATATTTGTTATAATATTCGTCTCAAAGAATTGCTAAATATAATGCGTTATTACATATTGAAATTTATAAAAATCACTTGCACTTGAAAATTTAATGTATATTAAGCGGTTTGTTTTGTTACAGTTTGAGCTATACAAAGAGAATATAACAAGCTTTTTAAAAATTCTTAAAAAATCTGACTGTGTATTTGTTAATGGTATAAATAATATTTACCCTGCATTTTATTGGTTTAAAACAGCGCTTTAATAGGAATCAATTGCCAATTAATTAAATATGATGTGACACGACAAACAAACATGCCCAGAAAGCTTAAATTTTAAATTAGCAAGTATTTAAAAAAACGATTCATTTTTTAATATGAAGTTCATTACCCTTAAGAGCGATAATACCAAGCAGTTAAATATCATCCCTTATTATTCTGTAAGTCTAAAGGATCATATTTTATTGTAGAAAATATTTAAAACTTTATTTCCCTAAAAATAATGTAAACAGCTAAATAGTAGACTTTGAATATCTACAATTCAAGAACTGCACATTATATTTATAAACAGCTGACTGTATCCATGACTAATCAATATAATGGGTATTATAGATTCATTATATGTTTTTACTTACACTACACTGAAATCGTAATACACGATTAAAGCCATACTTTCGCAAATTTTAACTATAAAGAATGCGTATTTTTTACATACATTCAAACATAAACTACTATAACATGCATCCGTCGATTATGAGGCTCATACTAAATCCTTTTATATGCTACTTAAACTATTTTTTACCCTATTACTCGCCAAGAAACTTTTTAATTGTGGCCCTACAACACATATTGTTGTAAACTGTTATTCTATGCTTTGTGTCCACCATGTAATAGTTTAGTTCCGTAATTTTGTCTTATAAATACAAAAATCAAGGCTGCAGTCAAAATCGTTTGACTGCAGCCCAGTTAATCTAATGTTTAATTTTCAAAAAATTATTCATCCTCGGTGAAATATCCGAATGCATCAAGAACCGCAAGATTTGTAATCTGGTTCATTGACTCTGCACTATCCCAAAGCATTACTCTAAGTTGACAGTCTGCAATATCAACATCTACCGGCATTGTTACCGAAAGAGTCTTAATACCTGATGTGCCAAGAGCAGGTGTTGTAACAACCTCTACATCAACATCAAGAAGTTTATTGCCTTCATATAATCCTGCAACAAGAACCGAACCGGAAATTTCAATATCTGCAGCATTAGAAAGTTCAATATTTACTTCTGTTGTACCCTCAGAAAGTCCATAGTCACTATCTTCACCATTATTTGTAAAGGAGATTGAGGACATGGTAGGAAGTTTTTCATACCAGACTCCTGTAATAGAACCAAACTTAGTGTACTTATTTGTGTCACCACCATAGGTGATACCTTCAATTCTGAATTGGTAACAAGGAGCAAAGCTCTTGTTAGCTATAACAGTTTTCATATGGCTAAGGAACTCTTGCGTACCGAATTTTGAAATCGGAACATCTACTGTTTTCCATTCGCCACCTGTAGAAGGAAGGCTTACGCCGCTAGATCTTGTTTCTTTCTTAAAATATTTTATGCATTTATTTGAAGCATCAAAATATGTACTATAATCAGCTTCGAGAAGTCCTTTAACTGTGTCCACTTCAGCAGCAGGAAGAGTTTCGCCAACTTCCACCTGATAAGCCATGTTGAAATATACGGAACACTTTGCAGTTGAGTTATATCTGTATCTGATAGCATCAACGCCGGTAAGATCGAAATTGCTATTCATCGTAAACTGTCCGCCGCCGTATGAGCCAGTGCCAGTACATCCACCTGTAATGTAAAGAGCTTTTCCTACTCCGTCCTCAGCTTCACCTTCAACAAACTTCATAGAAATCGGGAACTTATTAGGACCTTGTGTCCAAGAACCCCAGCTACCCCAAGTAGTTTTGGAAAAGTCTGTTGTTAAAGTCTTTCTTACCTGATTAGACTCAGAAGAATAAGAGTACCAGTATGCGTTAATCTCTTTAATTTCAGCAGAAGATGATGTAAGATTCATCATAGCTGTTGTGTCATATTTACTTGTATTAGGATTATAATATGATCTGAATTCTTCAAGATCCTGTGCAGTTAAATCTCCACCTAAAAACGCTGCCGGAGCAATTGAATAATCAACGAATTCTCCGTTTGTAGCAGGAAGAGTAACTTCTGCTGATGTTCCTTTTTCTCTTATTCTGAGCGAAACTTTGAGATCAGAATCGGTTTTGTATGTAAATACCATTTCATCAAAGCCTGCAAGACCGCCACCGAAACCGTCAAGCATTACAAAAGGAACCATTTTTCCTCCTGAAACAAGAAGATTTCCATCATCCGTCTGCTCGTATGTTCCAAAAGATCCTTGAGTATCCCATACATCCCAACCAATACCACTTGTGAATGTTTTCGTAAGAGTTTTATCTGTAACTCTTACTTTTGAGTTTGCCGGAGGTGTAAGGCCGGCTGCGCTTACGGCAGCTGTCATTGTAAAGCTTACAACCATAACAACGGCAAGCATCAGTGCTAATACTTTGCTTTTTTTCATCTTAAACAACTCCTTATGTTTATGTTATATAAATATTTTTGCAGGATTTATGTGGTATAATCATATGCAAAAATGCACAATACGACTATACTATACCGTAATTATACTATTCATTGTGTATAAAGTCAAGAGGATATTTTAATTTTTCATTAATAAATTTTTACGATATTCAGCCGGCGTCATCCCTACTCGCTTTCTGAATAAATCGCTGAAATACCGTGCATCGGAGTATCCTACCGCATTAGCTACATTATATATTTTGGCTGACGGATCATGAAGCAAACCTTTTGCACGGGAAATACGGGAATTAATAAGATAGTCTTTGAATGTCATGCCTGTCTCCCTGCTGAAAACCGTACTCAGATAGCAAGGAGAAATATATATTTTTTTTGCTACGATTTCAAGACTGAGTTTAGACCCAAAGTCTTCATCTATAATTCTTTTTGCCTTTTCGACTATTGTTTTATCCTTGGGTACCTGCTTTTGGAAAATCCGCATAATAACAAGCTGGCTTGTATTCAAAATCAGCTGATGCAGCTCATCCACATCAGTGCATCTGTTAATAACCGACCAAATATCCGTTTTGTCAAACAGCATTGCTGGGTCTTTGCCTAATTCATATATAGCTCTGTTTGCCGATACCAAAAGCTCCAGGCTTATCCTTTTTGCTATATCAAGCGGATCATTATTTCGTTTTATATGCCCGAAAATATCCGAAACAACTTCATAATTCATCTGCTCGCTTCCTATCTTGAGCGAAGTACGAAAATCCGATTCGCGAATCGCATGATAATCATTGACACGCATATCAGGCTCAACATCACCAATATAAATAATACGGCCCATGCCCAAAGCATAGCGGTATTTGCTTGCTTCCTGTGCGAGAATGTATGATTCTCTGACACGAGTTAAATCTCTTCCCGCACGGCCTATTCCAATGCCGTAATCGAAAACTTTGAGTTTATTGAGAGTATTTCTTACTATTTCTGCCGCTGACATTGAATATTCAACCGTTGCTATTTCACTTTTGTCTGACCGGAGAAAGAAAGAAAATGCACTTTTTTCAAAAAAAGGTTCAACATCAAATTGATTCTTTTTAAGTGCTTCATAAGCTGTTAAAAACAAGCCCAACTGTTCAACAGGTGTCGAAACCGCATCGTTTTCAAAAGCAACAACGACCCAGATATATGCTCTTTTTTTATTAAGCAAAACACTTTCATTAATTGCAATTGAAACATCGGATAAAGAGTCATTTCCATAAGACTCACATGCGCCTATAAACCAATCTTTCATAAAATATTTGCTATTTTCAATCTTTTCTCTCAATTTTTCTTTTTTCATAATTTACCACCCAAAATGCTGCTTATAAACTTCTGATTGCTTCTTTAACAGCATAATATGAAGGTTTTTCCTTTTCATCATTACAGATAAGCCCCCATGCAGTTTCACATGGACAGTCCGGCTCGCCGCAAAAGAAACAATTGCCGGCATCATGCCAGGCAAAAAGCATAAATCCCATAACACATGGAGTATTCATAAGTTTTTCTATAACTTCTTTCAGCCATTTTGCCTGTCCGTCGGGCGTGTGAGGATAATCATTACTTCCTCCCACCCATTTTTTTAATATATGGGGCTCTTGGTGTCTCAAATTAGCTTCCCAATCCTTTCTGGGAGCCGCTTTAATATGCTTAGACAAATTTTTAGGCAATTTTTCAAGGTACTCTTCACAATTTGCAGTTGCATCATTAAAATCTTTAAATCCAAACTGCATCATGGCAATGTCAAACTCTCCGTCCTCTATAACATCGCCCTTGCTTGCGAATCCGAATTCTTGTATAAGCACAGGCTTCCCGGTCAGAGCATGAAGCTTTTTAACATCATTTATAAGATCGTCAGGACTTCCTTTAATCCATGTGCCGTGATACGCATCAAGACCCATATAATCACAAAGGGCATTTACACTTTTGAGCTTATTTATCATATAGATAGAAGTCTCATCATACTCACTGAAATTATAACCAAGCAAAGTCTGCTTATCTGATTGTCTTATTCCTTTAAGCCCTGCTTCTACATATGAAATTGCTTCGTCAAAATCATACGGAGAGCGAAAAAAATAAACATTTACCTCATTGGCAACCTGCCATCCGTCAACAAGCCCTTTCATATCCTCTGCAATAAAGCGATGAATTTCCGTTACCTTATCAAGGCCGCCTTCCAACCGCAAATCAATACCGCCTGCAAAGTACGCCCACGCAGGACCGGGTGTTATCACCATGGTTTTAAATCCCATATCGTGAAGTTGTCTGCAATAATCCTTAAATCTTAAATAATGTGGGGAAAGTTCCCCCGATTCTTTATCAAAGGGATATGGACAATCAATACGATTCCATTCAAAGCCGCATTCTTTTATTCTGTCAAGGTCACCATAACCGTGACATATTCCTTTTATCATATGTAAAACCTCTCTGCCTGCTGAATTTGATTTTAATATTAACGCCAAACATCTCTTATGTCAATAGAAAATATTTATTATTTAGGAATATTTTATCCATCCGTGAGTGCTGAACGAATATACAAGATATACTTTGAGGTATCCAGTGGATTTACACCTCTGTATGGAGTAGTTTTACCCAATTCGTCGGG
This sequence comes from uncultured Eubacteriales bacterium, assembly GCA_900551345.1. Classification (GTDB taxonomy): domain Bacteria; phylum Bacillota; class Clostridia; order Monoglobales; family UMGS1388; genus UMGS1388. The sequence goes on along the minus strand of URVP01000002.1, from coordinate 12,647 downwards.
ACAGGGCTTATATTCGGAAAAAGAATGTGACAAAGCACCCCTGCCTGCCGTCATCGCCGCCAAACGAACAGGAAAATCCATAGTTTCTGCTACAGGCACTTCACCGGTAAGCGTAACCCTGCCTTCAGAAGAATTTCCTAATTCAAAGTTTCCTCTGCTGTTAACAATATAGCTTATTACTTTTCCGCTGTACTCCTCAGGAACCGAAATTCTAAACTTAATATATGGCTCGAGAAGTGTTGTTCCTGTATTTCGCAAACCGTCCATAATTGCCATCGGTGTTGCAACTATAAAATCAAGTGGGTGCGTATGCTCATTGTGATGTTCCCCATCAATAAGGCGAATGGATAAATCAGTTACATTCCAACCTTTTATGCCCTGTCTGAGAGCAGATTTTATGGTTTTTTCCACCTGATTCTGATATCTGTATAATATCTTTGTATCAGGTACTACCGATTCATATCGTACGCCGCTGCCCGTAGGGAGCGGATTTATTTCAAATTTAAGCACAGCCCAGCAAGGTTTTGGCATGGTATATGACACAAATCCGATCCCCGGTCTTGACGGAGTTTCTTTGTAGATAACCTGTGGCTCTCCAAATTTTGCATGCAAATCGAAACGGCTTTTAAGAATTTCGCCTATAACCTCTAGCTGAATCGTTCCAGGTATATTTATCAGAAGCTGACGCTGCTCTTTGACCCACTCCACATTAAGCAGAGGCTCTTCTTCTTCAAGGGCACGCATTGCCTCAACAAGCTGAGGATATTCCTCCTCCCCGGCCGGATACACCCTTATCTGTAAAAGCGGCTGTGAAATAACCGAGCTTACCGGAATATTTTCACCACTGCCTAAAATATCACCTGTCACCGCATCATCTAAACCATACAAAGCGGCAATATCGCCCGATTCAACATACCCCACATCTTCATGATGCGCACCGGAAAAACGGCGTATCTGTGTAATCTTTCGTACAGAACCCGTCCTGAGATTTTTGATACTATCACGTGTTTTCAAGCTTCCGCTGTACAGTCGTACAAAAGCAACCTTCCCCATGATCTTATCACGGTCAAGCTTAAATATAACACCTGATGGCTCTCCAGAGCTCTTTTCAGCATGGGGGAAAAAATTAATTATACAATCGAGCAAAAACTCTATGCCAACCCCTTTAAGCGCACTTCCGCACAGCAGCGGAAAAAAGGTACGATTGATACAGCCTTTCTTTATTTTTTCCATCAAAACACTTTTATTAAAATCAGCTTCTCCATACAATATTCCCTCAAGTATTTCATCATCAAAATCCGCAAGCCGTTCAGCAATATCCTGATTATCTTCCACAGCACACACATCTTCTGATATAACAGGTTGGTTAACCGTTATATAATCACTGGTAAGATATTCTGAAATTTGCCTTTTGACTTTTTCGAAATCTGCTCCGGCTCTGTCGATTTTGTTGACAAAAATAATAACCGGGATATTTAATGTCTTAAGTGCATGCCATAACAGCTCAGTTCTTGCCTCAACACCTTCAGCGGCTGAAATAACAAGAACGGCACAGTCCAGAACCTGCAAAGCACGCTCTGCCTCTGCCGCAAAATCCGTATGTCCCGGTGTATCAATAAGATTTATCTGGGTATCTTTCCACATAAACCGTGTTGTCGCCATTTTTACGGAAATACCCCTGTTTTTTTCAATTTCCATAAAGTCGGTAAATGCCGTTCCCTTATCAACACTGCCCCTAGTCCGTGTTGCTCCGCTAAAAAAAAGGAGCTGCTCAGTAACAGTAGTCTTACCTGCGTCGATATGGGAAACTATCCCCGTATTTATCAGCTTACGCATCACATATCACCAAAAGTCTGCCTTTTGTAAGTTTTACCTTAGCCTGATGAGAACGGAACTCATTGCTTATGGTAAGAGTATCTCCCTGTCTAACAGTTTTATTATTCAAATTATAGAGCAGTCCCTCTGTTGTAAGTCCCTCAACGGTAGGAGTAATGGGTACAAACGAAATACCATCACCGCTGCCTCTCTTTATAACAGTCTGTCCGGTTAAAAGTGCAATTCTTGACTTATCGGTAAGAATAAGTCCTTCTGCACCTTTATCATGAATATATCCAAGAAGCATTATATTGGCAAGAGAATGGTCAATTCTGCCCCCTGTTGCCGCAAGAAGAACTATTTCATCACACTTATTTTCAAGTGCGTAATCAACGGCAAGTTGACTGTCTGTTTTGTCTTTATCTGTAGGAAACTTAATAATGGGAATTCTTGAATCTTTAACCGGCTTTCTAATTGAGTCTAGATCTCCCAGAACAACCGTAGGCTGAACCCCCATGGCAACGGCATAATCATATCCGCCGTCTGCACATATAACCATATCATTTTCTTTTATTACAAGAGAGCGGTAAAATCCCGTCCGCTCAAATTGTCCTGCTGAAATTATCCATGCTCTCATATGTATTACTCCCTTAACAGTTTAGTGATGCCTGGGCACGCTCTTTCATAACCCGTACTGTTTGTGCCGGATCCTGTGAACCGAACACGGCAGACCCCGCAACAAAAACATTTGCTCCTTCTGCAGCAATGCGACCGATATTTTCCGTGTTTATACCGCCGTCAACCTGTATATCAAGCCCGGGCGCCGCTTTACGAAAAATTGAAATGTTCCCCACTGCATCCTCAACCATTGCCTGTCCTCCGAACCCGGGTTCTACAGTCATCTGAAGCAGCATGTCTATCTTGTCAAGATACGGCATAACAGCGTCAACAGGCGTTTTAGGCTTAAGTGCCAATCCGCACTTGATTCCAAAGCTGTGTATCTTGTCTATGGTTTCCTGAATATCGCTGTCTGCCTCTACATGAAATGTAAGCATTTGGGCACCCGCTTTAACAAAAGGTTCAACATAAAAAAGCGGATCAGTTATCATAAGGTGAACATCGGCAAAAAGTTTTGTTACGGCAGTAAGGCTTTTTACCACCGGAACACCATAGCTTATGTTAGGGACAAAATGTCCATCCATTACATCATAATGAAGCCATTGAGCTTCGTTTTCAATCTTTGATATATCTCTTCCAAATGCTGCACAATCTGCTGAGAGCACCGAAGGAGATATTTTAATCGTTAGCGCCATTTGTTCTCTGCCACTCCTTAATATCTTTTAATTCGTTATATATAGCTTTGTAGCTTTCATATCTTGACGGGGCAATTATACCGTCATTTACGGCTTTAATTACTTTACAGCCTTTTGCCCCCATGTGCATGCAATCACCGAATTCGCAAGGATCAAGTTTTTTAAATTCCCTAAAGCAAGCGGGGATTTCCTCAGCACGAAGGCTTGTCATATCAAGCAGACTAAAACCGGGAGTATCAATAACAAATCCCCCTTCGCCGTACGGCATAAGTTCCACATGTCGGGTAGTATGACGCCCATGCTGTTTACGACTGACAGAACCTGTTTCCAACGAAAAACCCAGGGCATTTAAAATGCTGGATTTACCCACACCGGAATTTCCGGCAAAAGCGGTAACTCCGCAGGATATTATTTCTTTGAGTGGATCCAATCCCTTGTTTTCAGCTGCACAAACGGGGAGAACCCTATAGCCCGCCCGCTCATAAACGCTGACTATTTCTGCCGGATCAGCAAGATCTGTTTTATTTACACAAACAACCACATCTATCCCCGAATGTTCTGCATAAGCAATAAGCCGGTCCATGACGAAAAAGTCAGGAGAAGGAAGGGCGGCTGCAATCACTACGGCAATACGATCAATATTTGCAACAGGGGGGCGTATGAGGAAGTTTTTACGCGGAAAAATCTCCTCTACAGCGCCCTGTTCTCCATAAACTGTTATGTTTACACGATCTCCCACACAGGGCTTAATATTCATTTTACGAAATTTCCCTCTTGCACGGCATTCCACCATACCGCCGTCATCACAGGCGACATAATAAAATCCGCCTATTCCCTTTGTTATTATTCCTGTAGTCATAAATACCTCTTATTCATATTCCTGCGTGCTTATAAGAACGCCGTCATGATATATTTCAACTGTCAAAGGAGCTTCTCCTTCCACAATCACATCTTTAGCTATTTCAGACTTGTTAACCGTCTCATCGAAAACCGTTTTCCCGTTAGCTGTAACCTTGATACGGGTTGATTCATTTTCCTGAGGTACTGTAACGGTTATGGTTTTAGTAATGGTATTGCTTACTTCCTCCTCTTTTTTAGCAATAACCAAATCAATAGCGGCATTTTTGTCCACTGTTTCTCCGGCTGATGCTACTTGCTGAATAACCGTACCTTCAGGTTTTGAACTTTCAAGATATGTTACATTACCCACTTTAAGGCCTGCATCACTGATAAGTTTCTTTGCCTCATCAAGAGTTCTACCAAGTAAGTTGGGAACAATTTTGGTATCTTCGGTAGAACTTACATACAAAATGATAACTTGATTTTTATTTACCGACGCTCCGGCAGCCGGACTGGTTTTAACAATCTTACCGGGTTCTACATCGTCATTTTCAACGCTGAGCTGTTCATAATCCAAACCTAAAGCGGTGAGCTTTTCTATAGCCTCTTCAACGGATAATCCAGAATAATCATCAAGAACCATCTCACCTTTTCCGCTGCTTATAATAACGCTGATGGTACATTTATTCTTATAGCCTTCACCTTTTTCCGGATCTTGAGAGATAATCAGACCTTCCTCATATTCATCACTGGCTTCTTCGCCGGCCTTAATAATGGTAATATCGTCACTTTCATACTGCTCGCATGCCTCTTCAAATGTCATACCCACAAGGTTAGGAACTTTCTTTTCAGGACTTCCGCCCAGAAGCACAAAAAGGAATACAATAACAGTCAGTGCAAATACCCCTGCCGCAACATATGCTGCGATTACGCCGGGATTTTTTCCGTTTTTGCCCGAAGCATTTTTAGTTGTATCAGCCGGCTCTTTTCTTACCGGCTCACTGCTTCGATGTGTGGAAAGATACCTGTCTATATCTTGGTCTCTGACCGCTTGCATTACACGAGTTTCACTTTCAAACTCTGAAGGATCTTCTTTTTTTACAGCAATTTCAGGAAGCTTTTCAATCAGCATCAGGTCTTTTGCCATAGCGGCAGCTGTCTGATACCGCATATCCCTGTCCTTATTCATGGCTTTCATAATAACAGATTCAAGGGCAAGGGGAACGCTTATATTAAATTCCTTAAGTGACGGGGGATTATTCTGTATCTGCATAATTGCAATGGATATGGAACTGTCCCCGTCAAAAGGTACTCTGCCGGTAAGCATTTCATACATAACAACGCCCACCGAATATATATCCGACTTAGCGTCTGTATAACTCCCCTTTGCCTGTTCCGGCGAAAAATAGTGAACAGAACCTATAGTCGTTCCACTTAGTGTTAATGTGGATGCAGTGGCAGCACGAGCAATACCAAAATCCATGACCTTTATAGTTTTATTGGGAGTAATCATAATATTGTGAGGCTTTATATCACGATGTACTATTCCGTTTTTGTGAGCGTGTTCAAGTGCGTCGAGAATCTGAACAGAAATATCAATGGTTTCCCTCCAGGAAAAAATTCCGTTCTTTTCTATATACTGCTTAAGAGTAATTCCCTCCACATACTCCATAACTATATAGTTATAGTCTCCGTCACGCCCTACATCATATATTGAAACTATATTAGGATGAGAAAGACTTGCCGCCGCCTGAGACTCGGTCTTGAACCGAGCCAGAAATTCTTCATCGTTTATAAACTCCTGCTTCAAAATTTTTATTGCTACAAATCGGTTAAGCAGCCGGCACTTTGCCTTATATACATCTGCCATTCCGCCGCTTCCGATTTTTTCGACTAACTCATATCTGTTGCCTAAAACTGTTCCGATCATATAAAACACCTCACATTCTGATAATTACCGCTGTTATGTTATCATGCCCACCGTTTTCTTTTGCCTCTTTTATAAGAGCGTCTGCATCGGCGCCGCTAAGAAGCAATTTGCAAAGGTCATCCTCTCCAACCTCATTGCTGAGTCCATCCGAACAGAGAAGAATTATATCATTTTTCCGGGCACTCAGCATATATATATCCGCCTGCACCTCACGGTCTGTTCCTATAGCTCTTGTAATCATATTTTTCTGAGGATGATTTTTAGCCTGCTCTCGTGTGATTGTACCTTCGTCTACCAACCGTTCTACCATTGAATGGTCCTTGGTAATCTGCCTGATAGACCCATCACGCACAAGATATGCACGGCTGTCTCCCACATTGGCAATAATAATCCGCTGGTCATAAAAATAAGTCATAACCATTGTGGTCCCCATTCCGGAATAATCAAAGTTGAGCCGTGCGGCTTTAAACACCCGGTTGTTTGCACATCGAATCGCATCATAAACCGCATCTACAGTAGCATGAAGGGTTTGCGGCGTGTTATCATCGAGGAATTTCCCCGCTTCCCGTGCCGCCATGGTGCTGGCTATCTCTCCGGCGTTATGACCGCCCATTCCGTCAGCAACTATACAATATTTATTATTTTTATCTACCAGATAGCTATCCTGATTGATGCTTCGCACAACACCTACATCAGTTCCGGCTGAAATAAGCATAATCTACCACCACTTTTCTGAAAATGTCTTTATGCTTTTTGCTCCATTCGGTTTTTTCTGAGCTGTCCGCAGGAAGCATTTATGTCACTGCCCAGCTCACGCCGTACCGTCACGGTTATTCCCCGCGTTTCAAGATCTCTTTGAAAAGTTCTTACTCTTTGCGGAGGAGTTCTTTTCATCCCGGTCTCTTTAACTTCATTTGCAGGAATTAAATTCACATGGCACAACATACCCTTTAAAAGCAAGGCAAGCTTTTGTGCCGCCAAAGGTGTATCATTTACACCGTCAATAAGTATATATTCAAAGGAAATACGCCTTCCGGTTTTCTTTATATAAGACTTGCATGCAAGCATAAGACGCTCAATCGGATATTTTTTGTTTACCGGCATAATCCTGTTTCTTGTTTCGTTATCCGGTGCGTGAAGTGATACAGAAAGCGTTATTGGCATCTGTTCATCTGCAAGCCGGTCGATCCCTTCAGCAAGACCGCAAGTAGATAGGGAAATGTGTCTGTAGCCTATATTAAGACCTATGGGCTCGTTAACATTTCTCAAAAAAGCAATAACATTATCATAATTATCCAGCGGTTCTCCGATTCCCATAAGAACTATATTCGATATTCGCTGTCCTATATCCTTTTGAACTGCATAAATTTGCGAAGTAATTTCACCTGCCGTAAGATTGCGCAGTCGACCGCCTATGGTTGAAGCACAAAATTTGCATCCCATTCGGCATCCCACCTGAGTGGAAAGACAGATTGTATTACCATGCTTATACCTCATAAGCACCGCTTCAACACAGTTGCCGTCAGAAAGGCGGAGCAAGTACTTTATTGTCCCGTCAAGTTTTGAGGGAAAACTTTCTTCAATTTCAGCCCAGTGAAAGCAAAAATTCTTTGAAAGCAGTTCTCTTAAAGGTTTTGATATATTTGTCATTTCATCAAAGCTTGACACACCCTTAAATACCCATTCAATTATCTGTTTGGTGCGAAATCCTTTTGCTTCGGGAATTTCGCTAAGAGCATCTTTAAGCTGATTTACGGTTAAATCATTTATTCCCTGCATAATAGTACTCCTATATAAAAGCCATCACAGCCCTCTTCAAAGGGGAAATACTGTCTTTGTGATATAAGGTCAAAACTTTTGTGATTGTCGAGAAAGGTTTTAACCATAATGCTGTTTTCCTTTTCGCAAATTGTACATGTGGAATACACTAATATTCCTCCGGGTTTTACATACTGGGCGGCAGTATGTAATATACCATTCTGCACTTGGCAAAGCGCATCTATATCCTCCGGTTTTTTATCCCAGCGTATGTCCGGCTTTTTCCTTATTACTCCCAATCCGCTGCATGGCACATCAGCCAGAACACGATCCGCTTTTTTTACATATTCAGGCATTGGTTCCAGTGCATTGTGCAGCCGGGTTTTTATAATATTTATACCCATACGGCGTGCATTCTTTTCTATTAAGTCAAGCCTATGCTCATATATATCACAAGCAATGATCTCTCCTTCATTTTCCATAAGCTGAGCAGCAAGGGTTGATTTACCGCCCGGGGCGGCACATAAATCCAGAACAAGCTGTCCTTTTTGAGGTGCAAGCGCCTTTACAGCCTGAGCCGAAGAAAGACCTTGAAGAGTTAAAAGGCCCTGTCTGTACTCTTCGCTGTATTCCACACCGGCAAGACTTTCTACCCGGACAAACAGGTCGTCAATACTGCGCCCGCCCACACGCCGGGAAAGTTCTTCAGATGATATTTTAAGCGTATTCGCCCGCACATAGCATACAGGCGGTATATTATTAACCTTAAGTATTTTTTTAGCAGTTTCTACTCCATAATCCTTTGTCCACATATCCACAATCCAACCAGGATGAGAGTATATAACAGATAAATCGTCGGGAAGCTTTGGTTCTCCTTCCTTTGCCGCACGGCGCAGAACTCCGTTCACAAATCCTGCCGAAGCTGAATGGCCATACCTTTTTGCAAGCTTTACACTTTCGTTAACCGCTGCACAAGCAGGAATTTTATCGAGAAAAAACAGCTGATAGAAGCCCATTCTCAAAATATCCATTATCCAATGACTTATCTTTCTAATCGGAATTTTACTGAATTTGGATATATCGTAATCAAGACGAGTTTTATTTGATGTAACCCCGTAAACAAGCAGAGATGCAAGGGATTTGTCCTCTTTTTTCATATTACGGGGCAAACCTTCTTTAACAGCAGTGTTAATATATGCGCCTTCCTGCATTTTATGAAGAATTTTCAAAGCCGCCTCACGGGCGTTTGAGCTGTTATTCATCAAAATATCCTTTCATCTCGTGACCTCTGAGGTAATCTTCTATATTCATTCGCTTTTTGCCTGCCGGCTGTACTTCTTTAATAATAACACTTCCACCGCCGCAGCCAATCTCAAGGCCTTTTTTCTTTATAACCGCTCCAATTTGCCCCGGATTTAAGCTGCTTGAGGAGCCTATCTCTGCCGTATAAACCTTAAGAGGATTTCCTTCATAAGCTGTATGAGCTACGGGAGAGGGATTCATGCCGTGAATAAGATTCACTACTTGATGGGAGGTTTTAGTCCAATCGATTCTTGCCATTTCCTTAGTAATCATAGGTGCATAACAAGATAATTTATCATCTTGCTCGGTTGGCTCTATACTATCCAACTTTGAAAGCGTTGACAGAAGCAATTCTGCTCCCGCCTGTGCAAGACGGTCAAAAAGATGTCCTGCTGTTTCATATTTTTCAATCTGAGTTTCATAAACCTCATATACCGCTCCGGTGTCAAGTCCTTTTTCCATACGCATGGTACAAACACCGCTTTTTTCTTCGCCGTTTATTACCGCCCACTGTACAGGAGCTGCACCTCTGTATTTAGGCAACAGAGAACCGTGAACATTTACACATCCGTATTTGGGAAAATCAAGAACATATGAGGGAAGAATTCTTCCGTAAGCAACCACAACTATTACATCAGGTTTATGCTCTTCAAGGATGGGTAAAAAAGCTTTATCCTTAAATGTATCAGGCTGATATACCGGTATCTCATGCTGCTGAGCAATGACCTTTACCGGAGGCGGCATAAGCTTGTGTCCCCTGCCCTTAGGTCTGTCCGGCTGAGTCACTACTGCCGTTACATCATGATTTAATATAAGTTTTTCAAGGCTGGGAACTGCAAAATCAGGCGTTCCCATAAACATAATCTTCATAATATGATCAGTCCTTTTAAACGATTTGCCATACTTATGGAAATTAATCGTCTATAAATTCCTTTGCTGTGTCAACAATCGTAAGCCCGTCAAGATGGTCAATTTCATGACAAAATGCCATGCACAAAAGACCTTCTCCGCTATACCGGCAAGGATTGCCATTCCGGTCGAGTGCTTCAACAGTAACCTTTACAGGACGCTCCACCGCAGCAGTTACACCGGGGCAGCTGAGGCACGCCTCATTATTAACCTCAGTTTCTTTGGACCTTTCGACTATAACCGGATTAACAAGCTCATAAACCTTGTCATCCACCTCAATAACCACAATACGCTTAAGTATACCTACCTGCGGTGCGGCAAGTCCAACACCGTCCGCATCACGCATGGTATCAAGCATATCATCAATAATCATGCGTATTCTGTCATCTACTTTTTCTACAGGACGAGCTTTCTTTTTAAGCACTTCCTCGCCATATTTTACAATATTTCTTATTGCCATAAAAATCATTTCCTTTACTACAATATACTATTTGGATTTATATCAATTATAATACTTATTCCGCTCCGCTTTTTCATAATGCTTTCCACCTTGTGCAGAATCGGAAAAAGAGCTTCTCGGTTGCTTGTTTTTATAAGAAATCTGAAACGGTATTTATCTTTTATACGAGAAAGGGGTGCCGGTGAAGGTTCAGAGATTTTTCCGCCTTTCTCATTAAAAGGAAATTCCTCTTTAATGATACGAGCCGCCTCCTCTATGGCAAGTGCCGCCTTTTCCCTGTTTTCACCCGTTATCAGAACCATTATCAAATCACAAAAGGGCGGATAAGACAATCTTTTTCTTATCTCAATTTCCCCTTCATAAAAACCGTTGTAATCGTGCTCACGGGCAAGCTGAATTACAAAATTATCAGGCTGGTAGGTCTGAATTACCGCTCTGCCTTCAATATCACCCCTGCCTGCTCTGCCGCATACCTGCGTCAGCAATGAAAAGGTTCTTTCATAAGCACGGTAATCACCCATATTTAGTGACAAATCAGCAGCCATTACCCCCACAAGAGTCACTTCGGGAAAGTCAAGTCCCTTTGTAACCATTTGTGTGCCGATTAAAACATCTATATCTTCATCACGAAAGCGTCGAAGTATTGCTTCGTGGGAATTTTTATTCGTGGTTGTGTCCATATCCATACGCAAAAATTTTATTCCCTCAAAAAGCCGTGTAAGTTCATCTTCCAGTTTTTGTGTGCCGTCACCAAAATATCGTATGTAAGGACTTCCGCATGACGGACATACTCTCGGCACGGGAATTTCATCGCCGCAGTAATGACAAATAAGTTTGCCTGCACGCTTATGATATGTCATTGTTATGTCACAATGCTTGCACTTAATTGCATCTCCGCAGCTCCGGCAGGAAACAAATGTATTATATCCCCGCCTATTCAAAAACAGAATTATCTTTTCCTTGCGTTTTATTGTTTCGTCTATAAGTTCAATAAGTCTTTTACTGAAAACGGTTCTGTTTCCGTTTTTCAGTTCTCCGCACATATCTACTATCTCCACCTTTGGCATGGAGATTTCGTTATATCTTTTAGTCATTTTTATCAGCTTGTATTCTCCCTGTTCCGCTTTATAGCGGCTTTCAACGGAAGGAGTTGCTGATGCCATAAGAAGAAGTGCTCCATGTGCTCTGCATCTTTCCACTGCAACCTCACGGGCATGATACAAAGGGTTGGATTCGGATTTATAAGTATTTTCCTGTTCCTCGTCCATAATAATTACCCCAAGGTTTTCAAAAGGTGCAAACACGGCCGACCTTGCGCCTATTACAAGGGATACCTCTCCGGTTAAAATTTTCTGCCATTCGTCGAATCTCTCTCCTGCTGACAAAGAACTGTGGAGAACAGAGACACGCTGTCCGAATCTGCCCACAAAACGCTCCACCATTTGAGGAGTAAGAGAAATTTCCGGGACAAGAACAATTGCTTGTCGGCCTTGCTTGATAACATGGTCTATAAGCTGAAGAAAAACCTCAGTCTTTCCGCTTCCGGTAACTCCGTGAAGCAAAAAAGGTTCCGTTTGTCCTTTGTCGAAAGCACTTTTTAAAACTTTTAGTGCCGCAGCCTGCTCTCTTGTAGGTTTATTAGGCTCGGTATGCACATAATCATCGATGTTAAAAGCACTTCGCATCTGACGCTGGTCATAAACCGTAACCAGCCCCTTTTTTTTCATAGCACGAACCGCAGCATTTGCTCCTCCCATATAATGGGAAAGGTCTGACAACGGCATATTATCCGCTTGAGAAAGAACCTCTAAAATGTGTGCCTGCACGGGTGCTTTACGGGCAATATGAGCTATAATCTCATCAACCTCACTTCTGTCCACATTAAGCTGAACTGTTTTTGCAGTCTTATTTTTTACCGATTCTTTGCCTTTTTGGGTTATTTCCAATATACCCATGGAGCACATCGCCGTAATATGGGTATGCTCCGAGGCGGAATAATTATTCCAATCCGAATCGCCGGACAGAAGTCTTTTAAAAATCTTAGCTTTAACCCCTTTTAGCTGTGCATCAGGATCAATTATATTAACGGTTCTCTTAATACGGTATGCAACTCCCGGAGGCATAACACAGCGTAATGCACTGTAATAGCTGCAAAAATAATTATCCTTAAGCCACAGTGCAAGATTTAATAGTTCATTTGTACACAATGGGTCCTTATCCAAAAGCTGTTTTACTGTTTTTAACTGCGGGAATTCACTCTTATCGCACACCTGGGTAATGATTCCGTCAGTTGTGCGATTTCCCGCACCAAAGGGGATTA
>URVP01000001.1 GCA_900551345.1 uncultured Eubacteriales bacterium | reverse complement strand
TAATTATTGTTTAATCCCTGAAAGTAAGAGAGTCATCTGTCATTGAATCCACTATTGCAAGAGATTCAATCCTAAGTCCCATATCCCGCAGCATCTTTCCACCCGGTTGGAAACCTTTTTCTATAACTATACCTGCTCCCACAACCTCTGCTCCGGCATCTTTCACAAGATTGTAAAGGCCCAAAAGTGCACTTCCGTTGGCAAGAAAATCATCAATAAGGAGAACCCTGTCATTAGGGCTTAAAAACTCTTTTGAAACTATTACATCATAAATTCTTCCATGAGTAAAAGACTCTACTTTTTGAGAATATACCTCGCCGTCTATGTTTTTCGACTGCGATTTTTTCGCAAAAATAACAGGCTTATGGAAATATTGCGCAGTAATGCACGCTATACCAATGCCTGATGCTTCTATAGTAAGGATTTTAGTTATATTTTCATCGTTAAATATCTTCTTAAATTCTTTGCCGATTTCGCACAGCAATTCAATGTCCATCTGATGATTAATAAAGCTATCAACCTTCAGGACATTTCCTTTTCTGACCTTTCCGTCTTTAAGAATTCTTTGTTTAAGAAGCTCCATAAAAATATCTCCCCAGAATACTTTTTCGTATATTATACATTTTTCTACATAAAATATCAATAGTTTTGTAAAATTTTTAATAAATAATTATATTGGTGTCTTTTTAAGCCGCAACTTTCATTTTGTCATTTCTTTTTTTAACAAAAAGACTCCGAATAGGCGAGCATTTAATGCTGCCAAAACGGAGTCTTATAAATACCTATAGATTTAAAGAAGTGTTGCTATCAGCTGTTGGCCGGACTTATCAGAGAGATAAGCGGGCGGGATATCGAATACTGTTTTGCATCCCGAAACACCCTCCTTGTTCATCCTGACAGCCGCTCTTGCATAAGCAACAAGCACACATGCAGTAAATTCAGGATTTGAATCAAGCTTTAAGCTGTACTCTATAACATGGGAATTTTCGAGATTTTTACCGGTCTTTCCGCTTCTGATAACGAATCCGCCGTGAGGAATACCACTGTGATCACGCTTTAGTTCTTCCATGGTAATAAAATGAACGGTGGTATCATATTCATCAAAATAGTTTTTCATCGTTACTATTTCCCGTTCGATTCTTTCTTTATCCGCACCTTCCTGTGCAACAACAAAACACTCTCTTGTATGCTTTTGACGAGTGGTAAGCTGAGGCTGTTCGCCATTTCTTACGCTTTCAAGCGCTTCTTCAACCGGCACTGTGTACTGCTTTGCATCAAGAACTCCGTCAATACGGCGTATAGCATCGGAATGACCTTGGCTTACACCCTTACCCCAAAAAGTATAATCCGCACCGTTGCGAAGAATGCATTGGGCATAAAGTCTGTTAAGCGAAAACATACCGGGGTCCCAACCAACTGAAATTACAGCAACTTTTCCGGCTTTTTTTGCAGCTTTATCCACATTGTCAAAATGAGTCGGTATATTCTTATGTGTATCAAAGCTATCAATAATATTAAAGTGCTCCGCCATAGCAGGGGACTGCTCAGGAAGGTCAGTTGCACTGCCGCCGCACATAATCAACACATCAATTTCATCCTTATGATTCAAAACCTCGTCTGTACTATACACAGGAACATCTGTTATGGGATTTACGGTTTTAGGATCACGCCGAGTAAAAATACAGGAAAGCTCCATATCGTCATTCTGTCCTATGGCACAATCTACTCCACGCGCAAGATTACCGTATCCGTAAAGACCTACTTTTATCATCTGTATCACTCCTTAATTTAAGTTTCACCATATAAGAATAAAGGATTTTAGCCATTTTGTCAATCTATATTACAATGATAAGCGTATATATAATTAGAAATGCCACAAGAAAATATTTTTCGTAACCATTTGACAAATGGATACATCTGTGTTATATTTAAAAAAATAAATTATTTCAGGGGAGCTTGTATGGGCAGGCTGAGAGGAAGTATCCAACTTCGACCCTTAAACCTGATTTGGATAATGCCAACGTAGGAAAAAATATGTTTTTACTGTGCAGAAGGCGTTATGTCTTTCTGCATTTTTTATATTAAAGGAGAGAATATAATGGAAAGAAATTACACAACTCAGATGTGCGCTGCTCGTCTTGGCATTGTAACCGAGGAAATGAAAAAGGTTGCATCTAAAGAGCATATGACCGAAAAGGAAATTATGGATTTAGTTGCGTGTGGAAAGGTTGTAATTCCTGCAAATAAAAATCACAAGTGCTTAAATCCAGAGGGCGTAGGCTCTATGCTGAGAACCAAAATCAATGTAAACTTAGGCGTTTCAAGAGATTGCAAAGATTATAACATTGAAATGAAAAAGGTTATGAGTGCTGTAAATATGGGTGCAGAGGCTATTATGGACCTGTCAAGCCATGGTAACACCCAGCCATTTCGCCAGAAGCTAACAAGCGAATGTCCCGTTATGATTGGTACTGTGCCGGTTTATGACAGCGTTATCCATTATCAGCGTGACCTTGACACCTTAACTGCTAAGGATTTTATTGATGTTGTTAGATTGCACGCACAGGATGGTGTTGACTTTGTAACACTTCACTGCGGGATTACTCGCAAAACTATTGACCAGATTAAAAAGCACAAGAGAAAGATGAACATCGTATCTCGTGGGGGCTCGCTTGTATTTGCTTGGATGTGCATGACCGGCAACGAAAACCCATTTTATGAATACTATGACGAAATTTTAGATATTTGCCGCGAATATGATGTAACCGTATCTCTTGGCGATGCTTGCCGTCCCGGCTGCCTTGCTGATGCTACCGATGTATGCCAAATTGAGGAACTGGTTCGCTTAGGTGAGCTTACAAAGAGAGCGTGGGAAAAGGATGTACAGGTAATGGTTGAAGGTCCCGGACATGTTCCTATGGATCAGATTGCAGCTAATATGAAAGTGCAGGAAACAATTTGCATGGGGGCTCCTTTCTATGTACTTGGTCCTCTGGTTACCGATATTGCACCGGGATACGATCATATCACTTCCGCAATTGGTGGCGCTATTGCAGCTATGAACGGTGCGGCATTCTTATGCTATGTAACACCGGCAGAACATCTTGCACTGCCTAACTTAGAAGATGTAAAACAGGGTATTATGGCAAGCAAGATTGCAGCTCATGCAGCGGATATTGCAAAGGGTGTAAGAGGGGCTAGAGACATTGACGATAAGATGGCTGAAGCCAGAAGAGCGCTCGACTGGGAAGGTCAATGGGCGTGTGCATTAGACCCTGAAATTGCAAAGAGCATTCGTGACAGTCGCTCTCCGGAACATGATGATACCTGCTCTATGTGTGGCAAATTCTGTGCAGTTCGCAGTATGAATAAGGCTTTAAATGACGAACATATCGACATTTTATAAAAAATAAATGGGCGGTAGATAAAACTGTTGCCCGTTTCATGTGAAAAATTGAATGTCACCAGAGGAAAATAAACATATATATTTTTTTGATAAATTTATTCAAAAAGCTCGGGGAAATAGATAATCCTCCCGGGCAAAAGATGCAGATGGGACGGCAAACAAAGCGGAACCAAACGCATCGATTAATACCCTTATTAATCGGATATTTCAAATTGGGCAGCAGGCGGGGAGCGCCGCAGGCAGGTCCGAAATATCTTTAAGACAATAGAACAGCGAGGGAGTCTGTGTTTCAGATTGAGAGGAAGAAATTGATCTTCGACCGACCTTTGGGTTTTCCTTAGGGGAAGCGCTGTTTTTTTGTGCTTGTCGGAAAACCCTGAGTAAAATACAAAAGAAAGAGGTTTTCCAAAATGAAAAACACAAAAAAGACAGTAATAGCCGGCCTGCTTATAGCAGTTGCAGTAGTTGGTTCCACCTTTGCATTCCCCGTATTCGGGTCAAAATGCAGTCCTGTACAGCACATGGTAAATGTTCTTGCAGCAGTAGTTTTAGGTCCATGGTATGGAGTAGCCATGGCGTTTATCACCTCAATAATCAGAGTAGCATTCGGACTGGGAACTCTTATGGCGTTCCCCGGCAGCATGTGCGGAGCACTGCTTGCAGGGCTTGCTTATAAATATTTTAAAAAACTTCCCTTCGCATGTATCGGAGAATTGTTCGGAACAAGTATAATCGGCGGACTTCTCGCTTATCCGGTAGCTTTGCTTCTCATGGGAAACAAAACCGCAGCAATATTCGGCTATATTATACCCTTTTTAATAAGCTCAGCAGGCGGAACGATTATTGCCGCTGTAATTGTATTGGCTCTTAATAAAACTCACGCTTTGGAAGGTCAAAAACAGTAACGGGAGGTATATCCTATGCTCGAAACTATGCTGGACAATGTGAGGAACCATAATCCTTTAGTCCATTGCATCACGAATTATGTAACGGTAAATGACTGCGCAAACGCACTGCTTGCCATAGGCGGGTCACCCATTATGGCAGACGATATAGACGATGTGCGAGATATTACTCGTATTTGCAGCGGTTTGAATATTAATATCGGAACACTTAATAAACGCACCGTTCCCTCCATGTTTGAGGCGGCAAGAATTGCTAACGAACAAAAAATTCCTGTTTTACTGGATCCCGTAGGAGCCGGTGCATCAACACTACGAACAGAAACCGCTCGCAGCCTTATGGAAAAAGTGCGCTTTTCCGTAATAAGAGGGAATATTTCCGAAATAAAAGCTCTTGCTGGCGGATGTACAAATACCAAAGGAGTAGACGCATCTGAAGCGGATAAAATAACAGACAAAGATATGGAAAATACTATATCCTTTGCAAAAGACTTTTCGAAGAATACCGGCTGTGTTATAGTAGTTACAGGTGCAACCGATCTTATTACTGATGGTAGTAAAGTTTACTCTGTAAAAAATGGGCATTGGATGATGAGTAAAATAACCGGTGCAGGATGTATGTTAAGTGTTGTTACCAGTGCTTTTATCAGCGCAAATAGAGATAATATTACCGAGGCTTGTCTTGCGGCAGTATGTACCATGGGAATTTGCGGTGAAAAATCATATGCAAGGCTTAAAGAAAATGAAGGAAATGCTTCGTACAGAAATAATCTTATAGACGAACTATTCAATATTAATTCTAAGTCATTGGAAGAGGGAGCAAAGTATGAAGTTAGATAGATCCGTAATGCGGCTATACGCTGTAACCAACAGAGATTCTTCAGACAAAGAGTTTTTAGCAAGTCAGGTACTGCAAGCTTTAGAAGGCGGAGTAACTTGCATACAGTTAAGAGAAAAAGGGTTAAACTATGAAGACTTTTTAACTGAGGCAATACTGATAAAAGAGCTGTGCCGAAGCCATAATGTACCGTTCATTATTAATGATAATATAGATATAGCACTTGCATGCGGAGCAGACGGTGTACATTTAGGTCAAAAGGATATGAACGCAAAAGAAGCTCGCAAGTTAGTGGGAGAAAAAATGATTTTGGGCGTATCGGCACAAACACCCCAACAGGCACTGCAAGCGGAAGCAGACGGAGCAGATTATCTCGGGATTGGAGCGGTTTTCAGCACTTCTACCAAACTGGACGCAAAGGCAGTTTCTTTTGACACGCTAAAAGAAATTACTCAAAGCGTATCCATTCCAGTTGTTGCTATAGGCGGTATAAATAAAAGCAACATTCTCCGACTTAAAGGCAGCGGCGCAGATGGAGTTGCAGTAGTATCAGCCATATTTTCAAGCAACGATGTGAAAAGTGCATGCGAAGAGCTATATAGATTATCAGGGGAGATGGCAGGATATGAAGATTAACGGAGCAATATTTGATCTTGACGGAACTCTGCTGGATTCCATGCATATTTGGGAAGAGATAGGTAGAGATTACCTTAAATTAAAAGGAATCATTCCAGATATGAGCATTAAACATGAACTGAAAGTTATGAGTCTTTACAATGCCGCCTGTTATATGAAGGAAAAATATTGTATAAGTGACAGCACAGATAAAATTATGTCAGATATAAACAAAATGACAGAAGATTTCTATATCAATGATGTTTTGCCAAAGGAAGGTGCTGTCGATTTTTTGAAAGCATTACAAGAAAAAGGCGTAAGAATGTGCCTTGCGACTGCTACTGACCGTTATCTTGCTGAAGCTGCTCTCAAAAGAAACGGGATGTTGGACTTTTTTGGAAGAATATTCACTTGTACAGAGGTAGGACATGGAAAAGACCAACCGTTTATATTTCGCAGTGCGCTTGCTTATTTAGATACTGATATCTCATCAGTATGGGTATTTGAAGATGCTTCGCATGCGGCACATACCGCAAAAAAAGAAGGGTTTAATGTCTGCGCGATATTTGATAAGTCCGAATCTGACAGTAAAACGCTCGAAAAAAATTCAGATATTTATATACAATCATTCAAGGAAGCGAGTGAATATTTTGATTAAAAAAGTCCTTACCATAGCCGGTTCCGACTCAAGCGGAGGCGCCGGAATACAAGCAGATATTAAAACCATAACAGCACACAAAATGTATGCCATGAGTGCGATAACGGCACTTACTGCGCAGAATACCACAGGTGTTGCCAACATAATGGAGGCTACACCGGATTTTGTAAAATCACAACTTGATTGCATATTTACAGATATTTTTCCTGACAGTGTAAAAATCGGTATGGTTTCTTCAGTTGAAATAATAGAAACAATTGCGGAAAGACTTTTATTTTACAAAGCAAAAAACATAGTGGTTGACCCGGTTATGGTTTCAACCAGCGGCTGCAAACTTATTTCAGATGATGCAATTTCAGCATTGGTATCAAAACTTTTACCCATAGCTGATATTATAACGCCTAACATACCTGAATCAGAGGTTTTGTGCGGATTTAAAATCTGCAATGAATCAGATATGATAAAAGCTGCTGAGAAGATATCTAAAAAACTGAGCGGTGCCGTTCTTATTAAAGGCGGACATCTCGTAAACGATGCAACAGATCTTTTGTATCAAGACGGAGAATACCGGTGGTTTACGGCGGAGAGAGTAGATAATCCCAACACTCATGGAACAGGCTGCACTCTTTCGTCAGCAATTGCATGTAATTTAGCAGCAGGGTATCCCATGGATAAAAGCCTTGCTAATGCAAAAAATTATCTTACAGGGGCACTAAAGGCAATGCTCAATCTGGGAAAAGGGTCCGGACCGTTGGATCACACATATTGTATTAACCAAGTGACAGGAATCTAAAAAGATTTTGATTAAAAATAAACCACATTAACACAAAAACCTGCATATTCTGTTAGGACCATATCCCTAATCAGAATGCAGGTTTTTAATTATAATCTACCAGGCTTTTCTCATAATTTTACTACAGTATTATGCATATGAGTCCGCCGCTGCCCTCGTTAATGATTTTCTGAAGAGTTTCCTGAATTTTCATTCTGGCTTCATCAGGCATTTTTGAAAGCTTATTATGTAATCCTTCGTTAACCAATTCATGAAGTGTCTTGCCGAACATATTGGATTCCCATATCTTTATGGGGTCAGCTTCAAACTCATCCAAAAGATATTTCACCAATTCTTCTGACTGTTTTTCAGTTCCTACAATAGGGCTTACCTCGGTTTCTATATTTGCCTGTATCATATGTATTGACGGAGCTGACGCACGAAGACGCACCCCATAGCGGCTGCCCTGTTTTATAATTTCCGGCTCTTCCAATGTCAGTTCATCGATGGCAGGCGGCACAATTCCGTATCCTTTTCGCTGTACCTCTTCAAGAGCACTGGCTATTCTGTCATACTTTTTCTTAATCTGTGCATAATCAGAAAACAAAGACAAAAGCTGGCTGTCATTTTCTACTTTTACACCTGTTTTTTCCGACAGCATCTTATAAAACAATCCGTCGTCCAAAGCAATATTTATTTCCGCACTGCCGGTGCCCGGCCTAATACTTTGTACAACACAGTTTTCCACATTTTCATTTTCTCTGACTTCTTCAGCAGCAAGACCGGCTTCTCTAAGTCTGGAAGCATCTGCAGCAGCCGTCCTTATACTTTCCATAAGCTGAATTTTGAGCCAATGTTCGTCTTCAAGAGAGCCTATCCACGAAGGCATACGGAAGCAAAGTTCCTGAAGAGGGAATTCATAAAGAATCTGCTCTATTATTCGATTTATCTCTTCCTGATCAAGCGATGCACAAGAAGTAGGTATTACCGGAACCATATACTTTTCGCGCAGCTGTTTACTAAGCTGAACGCAGCTTTCGGAATGGGGCTGAGTAGAATTAAGCAAAATTACAAAGGGTTTTCCTGCTTCGGAAAGCTCTGAAACAACTCTTTCTTCAGCCGCTATATAATCGTTTCGCGGGATTTCAGTTATGCTTCCATCCGTAGTGATTACAAGCCCTATTGTAGAATGCTCGGATATTACTTTCCTAGTACCAATCTCTGCCGCTTTTTCAAATGGAATATTTTCTTCAAACCAAGGGGTCTTGACCATACGGGGTCCGTCCTCTTCGGCATACCCGGATGCACCGGGGACAATATATCCCACACAATCAATAAGCCTAACCTTAAAATGAGTATTCTCCATGGAAACATCAACTGCCTCATTGGGAACAAATTTCGGTTCGGTAGTCATAATAGTTCTTCCCTGCGCACTTTGCGGAAGCTCGTCTACAGCTCGCTCACGCTGATAATCATTTTCCATGTTAGGCAAAACCACGGTATCCATAAACCGCTGAATGAAGGTTGATTTGCCCGTCCTTACCGGACCGACAACGCCTATGTATACATCACCGTTTGTCCGTTCGGAAATGTCATTATAAATGCTGTATTCAACCATAAAAATTCCTCCATACTTTTTACTCTGTATTTTTGTACATTGTATGAAGGACAGCTTATATTTATGTTAGTTGTTAATAAAATTAACATATTCTATGATTTAAAAAACTTTTAACAGCAGCACAAAAGCTGTTAAAATAAATAAGAATCCAAAATTGTATGCCGAAAACATACCTATGTAATGTTTGATTTTCCCCGGATTATGCACCGCATATTCCCTAAATGTAATCAAACTTGCAAGCGAAGCAATCAAAGTTCCCACACCGCCAATATTTACACCGATAAGCAAATCCGCATAGTTATCCGTAAATTGTGAAAGCAGTATAGCAGAGGGTACATTACTTATAATTTGGCAAGATATAATACTAAAAAGCAATGTGCTTTTTTCAAGCAATGCTCCAAAAATTGACCTAACTGCTTCTATCCTAGCCATATTACCTGCGAAAATAAAGAAAAATACAAAAGTAAGCAGTAAAGGATAATCCACCATTTTTAAAGCTTTTCTATCTGCGAACAATAAAACAAGTGGTATTATAATTAATCCAATTTGGTACGGAATTCCTCTGAATACTATAGCTATTGACAGTACAAACAAAATTAGATATAGAATAGTTTTTTTAGGGTTTAACTCTATTTTTTCATTATCCAGTTGCAGCGGTTCGGACTTTACAAAAACAATACAACTTATCGTTATAATTGCAACAGCCAAAACAAACGGAGGGGTCATTATTTTCATAAATTCCAAATTGGGTATTTCATATACAGAATACAGATACAGGTTTTGAGGATTGCCGAAAGGCGTAAGCATACCGCCCAAATTTGCTGCGATGTTCTGCATAATAAATGTGAAATCCATATATTTTTCTTTGCCCGTTGCGGCCAAAACATAATATCCTAGCGGTAAAAAGGTAAGAAGTGCCATATCATTTGCAATTAGCATTGAACCTATAAAAGTTATATATACAAGTGCAAGTATGCTAAGGCGAGCATTTTTAAACAGTTGTACAACTTTCCTTGCCAACGAATAAAAAAACTTAATGTTTCTTAATGCACATATAACCGCAAGAACACAAAAAAGGCACGAAAGAGTTTTATAGTCAAAATAATTTAGGTATTCTTTATCTACCGGCACTATAAAACTGGTTATGGCTGCTGCAAGCAGCGCTATTACCATTACAGTATTTTTTTTAAAGAAATCTCCAATTAAATACATATTAATTCCTACCGATTATTTAAAATATTTGCTAAATTATCACATAATTTCATAAATACATATCAATATACATTGCAATGTATGTTATAGACAATAAATTATTTTCACAAAATATCGCTGCACCTTTTTATTTTGGCAAGCTCCACCGAACAGATAAAAGTCGGCACCGCTGTCATTTGACAGCAGTGCCGGCCATTTTCTGTTTGTTTTTTATGCAGTTATAATTACTGTCTGTTTATTATATATATAAGTCTGGGAATAAGGTTTGTACTTGAACCTGTAAGGTGAATCAAAACCTCTGTTGCATTTTCAGGGTCATCCTCATAGGTTGTAAGGTCATCAACAAGATCAGCATAGTCTATGCTATAAACATATTCTTGCCTATCATCATTAGGATCATATACTACAAAGCCGCAGCTTTCAGAGCTTGAAGTGTTGATTCTAAATGTTTCTCTTTTACTGCTTTCATCAATTGAATCGAAATCAGTTGAAGGTATAAATGAAATTATACCACTCTCCAAATCAAAGGATTCAACAACACCAACAACGGTTCTGTAAGAAGTTCCGTTAATAGACTTTGCGGGAGCATTAATCCATTCATTAGCATCAGGCATTGTAGGAGTCGTTACATCCCAAATTATTTCACTGCCCTCTTCTACCGACTTAATGTCTCCATAATTGTTTTCCAGCAGCTTAACTACATTACCTTGACCCATATCTGAGAAAGCCCCCTGATCTGCTGATACAACGCTATCCGATTTGAAAGTTGTGCTGCCAATGAAAACAGAAGCCTCTTGACCTATATCGCCATAGTTGTTTTCTTTATCGTTGCCGGGTTTAGCGATGATATATACAGGTGTAGCGGCCGTAACAACCTCTTGTGTGTTATCTTTATAAACTACACATACCTTTGAAATATAAGATTTTTGCTGATCAAACAGTTCAACAACATAATTTGTCGCAGAACTGAACTCTTTTGAAACTGTGCTCTTTTTTATATTTTCCTCCTCACGAGCATCATCAACTACAAAAACTATTGTTGTTGCATCTACAATAACATTGTCAAATTTTCCGCTTGCAGATGTGGAATACGCATATTTATGTGCCTCGTATGAACCGTCATCGTTTTGAACATTATCAATATTGGCACGGCTGAGTGAATCAGCAGTATATTCACTTGCAAGAGAATTAACCGTTGCTATTGTAGCAATTTTGCCTGTAGCACTCTTTGAGAATTTAATAAGCTGAGAGTATACTCCTTCTTTTTCATCAGTTGTCTTATCATAATTGGTCTTAGAAGCAGCAT
Source organism: uncultured Eubacteriales bacterium (assembly GCA_900551345.1). Classification (GTDB taxonomy): domain Bacteria; phylum Bacillota; class Clostridia; order Monoglobales; family UMGS1388; genus UMGS1388. The sequence goes on along the minus strand of URVP01000001.1, from coordinate 43,113 downwards.
CCATAAGGTAGTAAAGACCTTCCGCAGGAGAAAGTCTTGAGCCATCATACTCAAGATTATAGTCAATTAACACTCTCTGTCTTGTACCGGATTGATCAATGTATTTTATGATATATGAATCATTATCAAGAGCGCTGTCGGAAGCATTGCCCAAAGCATATATATATCCGTAAGAGTAAGATTCTGTATCCTTTTTCATAGCTGTTACCTTGTCATTTCTGTCAAGATAGAAAGTGGCTGTTGTATTAAGAGTAATCTCATTAGAAGCATCATTGCCAACAGCATACTGCATATAATAAGGGGAAATCTTATAAACCTTGCCGTTAATTGTTACTTCACCCTCAGAAGATACTTCATCAACCGTTCCGCTTATATATGAATCGGAAACATAAATATTCATTAAGTCTCTTCCTGCACTGCTCTGACTTTCAACAACGCTGAGTGTGTCATACTTCTTTATAGATGATGCTTCAATAGTCTTGCCGTTCTTATCATAAATGTTTATAGTTTTTGAAGCATCTTCAAGGTCTATTTCCAATGTTTTTTTCTGCTCAGCTGACGTGTTTCTGTAAAGATCTACAACCTTAAGTGTTCCTTCTCTTGAGTTAACGGTTGCAGAATAAGCTACATATGTGTCAACTTTTGTTATAAATATTTTAGTAACATCTTCAGAATTTTTATCTGTTATAAACTCTATTTCACCTTCTACAAGGGTCTGCATATCATTCTTGAATTGTGCTTGAGTGGGGCTGTATGCCTTGCCGTTAAGAACCAAAGTTACATTTGGTGCAATTGTAAGTTTTGTTTTCTTTGCATAGTCACTGTCTGCGTCTTTCCAGTATTCAACTGTGCCGCCGTTTATAATATCAATATTTTCAAAATTAATAACATCGTCAACATCCAGCACAATTGATGTTGTCATATTTGAAAGATCGCCCAAATATTCGATTGTGTATTCACCTGTTGACTCATTATATGAATAGAAAATATGAACATTTTTACCAATAAGGTTGGAAACATTATATGTTCCAAGGTTAAATGTACGCTCTTCATTTTCTGTGTCAAGGTCAATAAAGCACTGACCTGCACCAGGTGTAGACGCGCTCGATGAAATACTTGTTACATTATCAGCAGTTACCATACCGCTGTCTTCATACAGCTTAAGGTATGAATTAAGCCATGTTTTTTTATCATTGACTACATAAATGTTGCTGTCATTTGAAACCTTTTCCATCATGTTGGCATCAAACGCATTGTATATAAGCTGTGCAATCTGCCATCTTGTAGCGGGTGCACCTACAGTACCGTTAACATTGCCAAGAATATCCATGCTTGCAGCTCTTGCAAGGTAGCCGTTGGGATAGCCGCCTTCTTCAGTTTCAACAACATATCCATATCCTGCTGCGCAAACTACCATTTTAACAGCCTGTTCATATGTAACTGAATCCTCGGGAGCGAAAATTGTTTCGCTCATTCCGTTAATGATACCTTTGTTATAAGCGAAAAGAATGTTGGGGAATGCATATGAAAGACCTTCGTTGGTGCAATCCTCAAAAGGCATGTTTGCAGCAACATATGACTGATTTGCTGTCTCTTCCATATCCATAGCTCTAATAAGCATAGTTGTGAATTCAGCTCTGGTTACTTGTTTGTCGGGAAGAAATGTTCCGTCCGGGTAACCAAGGATAATTCCAAAGGTATTAAGTACTCTTACTGCTTCATAATATGAAGCGTCTTGGCTGACATCGGAAAATTCTGTCGTTTCTGCAGAAACGGGCAGTGATACGGTTAAGATTGAAGTCAAAACCATGCACAGTGTCAGCACAAATGCAATTAATCTTTTTGATGATTTCATTTGTGGTCTCCTCCTAATTTATTTATCTTAGTTATTTTCATATTTTCTGTAAAATTGAATACAGACTCCCAACTCTATAGAAGTATAATATCACCTTACTTTCAAATAGTCAACAGATTATTTTTTACAAATGCGTTAAAATAGGGTAAAAAACAGCCCAAAATATTTCAATAATATTTCAAACCGTTTTTTACCCCTCTTTTTTTTAACCTATTATCATATAAACAATGCCTATTACTACCGAAATCAGCGTGCCAAACACCAAAACGGGGCCTGCAACCGAAAACATCTTAACGCAAAGCCCTGTAACAATACCTTCGCTTTTAAATTCCATGGCAGGAGAAACTACTGAATTTGCAAAACCGGTTATGGGAACAATAGTCCCGCCCCCGGCATAGACCGCAATCTTATCATATACTCCCAAACCGGTAAGAAAAGCTCCAAGAAAAATAAGCACAGCGGATGTCCATGTTGAGGAATCCGTATCTGTCAAGCCCATAGCCAGAAATACCTCTTTTAGCCATTGCCCTATAACACAGATTATACCGCCTACAAGAAATGCGTGAAACATATTTCGCCATAATTTTGATTTGGGCATTTTTTTATTCACATACTGTGCATATTGCTTATCTGTACAATTTATATCCATAATATCACCCGATATAGTTTTTGCAAGGGCGCGAATTTTATACTCGGATAAATAATTACATACTTTTTTTATAAAATTTTCCATATGTGCCGATTTTTTTAATCAACAAGGGATAAACAATCGTAACGAAGATACCAATTACAAAATATCTTATAAATCCCCACAATGCCCCATCAGGGAAAATCAATTTCATGCCGCTGCGAAGAAGAATTACAAAAGCCACTCCACAAACATACTTCAATATCTGAACAGGCAATGATGCTTTCACCGAAAAATCGATATATTTCATTTCTATAACCATACCAAAAAGAAAGGCTAATATAAGGCCTGCCATTTTACAGCTGTCGCTGCCTCCGTCTATTATACAGAACACTATAGCAGGCAAAGCAAATAAAACAAGCCAAGCTGTATGCCGCTCATAGAGTTTTTCAAAAATAACGCCTGACACATATACCATAATAACGCCCAATATAAAGCCGACAACAACATCAACCGGATAATGAACACCTAGATATAATCTTGAAACAGGGATTAAAATTGCTATTATCAAAAAAACAGCTCTGCGTATTATACATTTATCATTTTTAAAAAGAAAATAGAACAAACCTCCGCCCAGCTGAGAATGACCGCTGGGGAATGAACTTCCTGTTGCCGTTTCTTTATATATAGATCGTATTCCTTCGCTTCCAATGGGCCTGGGTGCATTAACAAAAGCTTTTATAATTAAATTTAAAGGAGCATTAAGAACATATAGAAAGCCTATTTTGTAACCTAATCTTTTATCCATGCACCAATACAACAGACCCAGCAAGGCTATAATAATAAACTCTTCACTCATTGCTGAAATAATAATGAAAAAAACATCCCAAAACGGGTTTGCAATTTGCTGAATAAATTTTATAATCTCAAGCTGCATTTAATCACCGTCCAAATACTATTCGTCTGTAGCTTTTCTGACAAAAGAGCCCTTGCTCAGAGGAACGGGAGACTTCATTGTATAAACCATCTTAGAATGAGGTGTTGAGTCAATCTTTTCTCCGCTTTCGTTTTGTAAATCTTCCGCTTTAAAGACAATATTATCAGGATTGTCCCAGCAAAGTACCTCTATTTCGTCTCCTTCAAAAATTTTGTTCCTCTGCTCTATTGTAACTCTTTGTGTTTCCGAGTTATAGTCAATAACCACTCCAACCAGCATATATTCACGAATATACGAAGAACTTTCGTAAACCTGTTCACCTTTTTTTCCGAAGTTAAATCCTGTGCTGTAGCTTCGGTGGCTCACCTTTCTTACTTCGTCGTATTGGCGCTCATCGAAGATATATTTATCAGGATTTTCCATATATCTGTCCAGCTCGGTTCGATAGGCTTTTACAACAGACGCTACATAGTATTCTGACTTAACTCTTCCCTCTATTTTAAAAGAAGTAACGCCCGACCGGACAAGCTGCGGAATATACGGCAGAAGGCACAAGTCTTTGGAATTAAATATAAAAGTGCCTCTTTCATTTTCATAAACCGGCATATATTGACCCGGTCGTTTTTCTTCTACTAAACTGTAATTCCAACGGCAAGGCTGTGCACAATCCCCGCGGTTACCGCTGCGTGACGCCATATAATCTGACAAAAGACATCTGCCGGAATAGGACACGCACATTGCGCCATGAACAAACACTTCAATCTCCATATCGTCCGGGCATTTATCTCTTATTGTTTTTATTTCTTCAAAAGAAAGCTCCCTTGCAAGAATTACACGGCAAGCTCCCATCTTGTACCACATATCACAGGACTTATAATTTAAGTTATTCGCCTGGGTACTTATATGAATAGGAAGATTAGGAGCCGCTTCCTTTGCCACTGCAAAAGCACCCAAATCTGAAAGGATAACTGCATCGGCCCCGCAGCTATCAATAAGGCGTATGTATTTGTACAAATCCTCCATATCGTCATTTTTGGGGATGATATTTGCAGTTATATAAACCTTTTTCCCTTTATTATGGGCATATTCAATGCCATACTTCATTTGTTCTTCATCAAAATTCGTCGCAGCACTTCTAAGAGAAAAAACACCACCGCCCATATATACCGCATCTGCGCCGTATTGTATGGCGACCTTCATTTTTTCCAAATCTCCCGCAGGAGCAAGAAGCTCTATCATATGTTTCAGTCCTTTCGTTTTATATAGCTTACCGCAAGTCCATCGCCAATAGGTATAATCGAAGTTATAAGCCGCTCGTCACTGCAAAGCATATCAAGATATGCCCTCATTCTCTTTATAATTGTTATTTCTCGTCTCTCACGAAGGTCATCAGTGGCTGTCATACCCTTGTATAGTACATTATCACTGACAATTACCCCTCCGGTCTTAACGATTCGCATAAGATTTTCAAACATTGCCCCGTACTGCCCCTTTGCAGCATCAACAAAAGCAAAATCGAACTCCCCGTCAAGGCTGTCAAGGACTTTCACTCCGTCCCCTTCTATAAGCGACACACTCATACCGTTAAAATTTTCGCGCGCAATAGCTGCAAGTTTCGCAGATTTTTCTACGGTTACAAGCATCCCGTTTTCGCCTGCCGCCTGGAGCATGGAAAGCCCGGAATATCCTATGGCTGTACCGATTTCCAGCAGTTTTTTTGCACCGCACGATGCAATGAGCGTTTGCAGAAACCGTACCGTTTCAATTCTCGCTATGGGTAGGTTCATATCAACAGCTCTTTGTCTGACCTGTTCAATATGTCCCTCATCCGGCTTAAGCGTTCTTTTGAGATACCGGAGAATATATTCATAATTTATATTGTTATCCTCCACAATACACAATCCCCTTTTCGGTAATTATATACTTAACTGTTACATCTGTATCATCTTTTATCAAACTATCTGCAAAACAGTCTTCATAACAAAGCCCCACGGTCTCACAGCAAAGCCCTGAAAGGAATCGGTCGTAATAACCTCCTCCAAAACCCAGTCTTACCCCTTTTTTATCAAACGCCATGCCCGGTACGACAATTAAATCTATGTCTGCGCTGTCTGCAAAACAAGGTTTCTCGGGCTCATATACACCTAACCCGCCTTTTTTCAATGCTTCATCTTGTGATAGTTTGCAAGCCTTCATCTGTGTACTGCTTATGACTTTAGGCACAAGCACACTCTTTCCATGGGCAAAAGCATGTTCTATCATCATTTTTGTGTCCGGCTCTTCAGGCAAACTGATATAAAACATTATTTTATCTGCATTTTTATAAATAGGCATATTAATTAAAGCTCTATATATGGCACAATCCTTTTCACCTTTGGAGGTGATGCCTTTACGGATACTTCTGAATTTAATACGCAGACTTTTTTTCTCTGATTCCATTTCAGCTTTTAACCGCCTTGTATTTATCTATCATTCTGCAAGGGCGATAAGATTTTTTTGCCTTGCGAAGGCCCTCAAGACCTAAATCTTCTTCCCGATTTACATACTTTAACCCGCTCCATGTATTCTCCAGATGCATTTGATTAATAGCTGCGAAAGAGCCGCTTATATCAGTATTAGCTTTTTCAATATGAATAACCGCCATATCTTGGGTAAGCTGTTCGCTCACAGTAAAAGCGCATATTTCACCGTTTGCATAAAGTACACCGCCTTTAAAATCCAACTTTTCAAAATTAGTAAGGATGTCTGATATAGCGTTCTTTTCATAACCAAGCATGGTATCATTTTGTTCATTGGTATACCATTGGTCGTATGCTTTTATGCATTGAATTGCATTTTGAGCAGTCATAGCTTCATACATATAATCATAAGTTTTTTTAAAAGTATTAAGATGATTCTTTTTGCTGTGATATTTTTTACCCGATAGATTTATTAAATCCTCTGTATAATATACATAGTCAGAATAACCCTTCATCAAAGATGTTTTATATCCCCGTCTTTCCAACAATTTTGCTTGATTTTCAGAAATTCCGTAAAAAACGGGTTTACCCTCACAATACTGTTCTATTTTTCCGACAGCCGCCTCAGCATCTCCGCCGCCTATGGGATAACGGAAATTTTCAGGACTGCTTTCGTCTTTGAAGCGAACTATCAGGCAGCCATCTGTTTCTGCATATTTTATGTCGAACGCTTTTCTCCAAATATAAAATGTCATAAAATTTATCTCGGAACTCTCACACTGGCGAAACGAAAGATACCGCCTTATAAGCTGTGCGTCATCTGCTGTTACCGACTTTAATTTCATAAGGGTCACCCACTATATTATATATTTTTTCCATATCACAGTTTTCTCTTACCAAATCGGCAAGAGAATCAAGAGCGGTTTCCCGCTTATGCTGGGGAGTATCTGCATAACCCATACCTTTTATATTTCTAATATTGGACATAAGTCCACTCAAAAATGCATCATTTTCAAAAAGACCGTGAACACTTGTTCCAAACACATTCCCCGCTGCACTGCAAGCACCGGTTTCTCCCAGCACGGGACGAGATGCAAAACCAACCGAAGTATAGATGCTCCTGGACTCAGTACCCTTAATAACCATATTGTTTAGCCCTTCAAAATAGGGAGAAGGATTTTCTCCGAAAACTCCTTCAAAACTTTGGATATATCTTTCAGGGATATCAGAATTTCTAAGGTCAAGGATATTAAGCTCGTCTGTTCCGCTTCCCATAACGGCATAACCGTTACCTATTCCTGCAATTAATTTACCCTCTACTGCCATCTGTCTTATTATTATGTCAAACCCTTTTTCTCTTATGAACATTTTTGCATCAGAAAAGCTTCTGCAATCGGGAATGATAAGCAAATCGGGATTATTGCTCTCCTCGTATGTTTTAATGTATCTAACATCAGTATCATCACGATTTTCCAAAGGGAAAAAGTCTCCGCTGCCGGTCATAGACGGGAAACGGATAATTTCAATTCTGATTTTTTCTTCATAATAGTCATCAAGACTGAACTTTAAATCGAATGAAGGAATTGTGCCCACAACAGGTACCGGTATAAGTTTTTGCATTTCTTCTGCCAGTTTTCTGTCTTGGGAACACTTATTTAAAATCACGCCCTGCACACGCTTTTTTTGTCTGCCAAGCATATACAAAGTTCCACAGATTGAAGCCACTGTACCGCCGCGGCTGCAATCGGCAACAAGCAAAACAGGAAGTTTGTTTTCAGATGCAAAAGTCATATTTCCTAGCTCTTTTTCTGCAAAATAATTATCTCCGCAGCCTCCCGAACCGCAAACTATAATATCTTGATTTTGGGAAAGTAAAATGGAAAATGCATTCTTTGCCAAATCCATAAAACTGTATCCATCACGAAGATGATGGATAATGGATGTTGTTTCAAACACCTTTCCCATAACAAGCACCTGATGTTTGTCATTTGCAGCAGGCTTTAAAAATACCGGGTTCATAAGAATGTCCAAATCCTTATTGCAAGAGGCTGCCAGTATATTCATTTTTTCATCCAATTCACAATTATCTGCAGTAAAGCATGATCTTTCCGAGACAGACACGGGTTTAAACGGTACTACACGGCGCCCGTCCTGACTAAGAATACGGCACAGTGCAGCAGTGATTACACTTTTACCAACTCCGCTGCCGGTACCCTGTATCATTATTTTTCCCATAGCCATGCCTCCGCAAGGTTAACTACTTCATTATTTATTTCTTCAATAGTGCGAAGCCTTTCTCCATCGATGCATTTTACGATCTTCCATCCGTATTTTTCCGCAAGCGACTGCGCAGCATCAGCGCACTTTTCAAGATAAGCCCTATCTTTTTCGTGTATATCGCCGCCATCGAACTTATTTTCACGGCTGCTTCTCAGTTTTTGAGAAACTTCCTGGGGCATATCCAAATATATCACTCCGTCAGGGACAGGCAATCCAAGCCGGTTAAATTCAAAATCCACAAGCCAGTCAAGATACTCTTCCCTATCCGAACCATCCAGTTTGGTTGCCTGGTGCAGCATATTTGAAGTAGTGTATCGGTCCGCAATTACAACCGCTCCGTCACGCAGCTCTTTTTCCCAGTTTTTCTTATATGATGCGATACGGTCAACTGCATAAAAAGCTGATGCCATATACGGATTTACCTCAGCCGCTTTATCTCCAAACTCCCCGTTAAGATACATTTTTACAGGGATAGATGCATCACTGTTGTAATCAGGAAATGTTATAGTAATGACTTTATAGCCTTTTTGTATGAGTTTATCTTTAAGAAGCGCCGTCTGAGTCTGCTTTCCGCAGCCGTCAAGGCCTTCCATAACTATAAGTTTGCCTTTCATATAATTAACCTCGTTATGTAAATATTATCTTCTCGGCTTTCCGCAGGACATTTTTCCCTGATTGCAAGGGCCGCTAACGCAGGGAGCTCCCGCATTTTTGAAAAGTGAAGGTGCGACCTCTCTTACCAGCCGAAGCATTTCATCAGCAAGCCCACGAATTTCCCACTGTGCTCTATTGCAACAGCGAAGAGAGAAAAAGTTAAAAAGAGAACGCACATTCATCGTCATAATTAAAGATGTTTCACATGCATTGGGAAGGACAAACCGTGCATCTTCAATGGCTTTTTTCTGTGCCGCTTTCTGCTCCATGCCTTCTAATATGTATTTTTCTTTAAGTATATCTCTTAAACTTATATATTTTTGTCGAAGATATTCGGTTGTTTCATCAAACATAGCCTTTGCCTCAGGATTCTGAGCAATTGCAGGAGGAACAACAACCTCCAATTTCGACTCATCTACATACCGCTGAGATTTTACCGAATAGCTGGCTATCCTGTGCCTGGTAAGCTGGGCAAGAAGGGATCGGCTCACGCCTTCAATTCCAAAAGTAAATGAGGCATGCTCAAGAGGGCTTTCGTGACCCATATCTATAAGCATTTTTATCATGTCTTCAGGATTTGTCATGCCATCATACAAAGTATCTATCGTCTTATTTGAATAACAAAGACGAGCAGCAGCAGCAGCCAGTCTTTCCGGCTCAGGAGTATATGAAAGAAGTGTTACCTTCATTAGTTATCAATTCCTTTCGTTACTTTTTCTGTCACAGAACAGGACATTCAACATAAACACCGGCAAAACCCAGTTTCTTTTTAACCTGGAAGGCTGCTTAACCGTTCTGTACAGCCATTCTAAATTAAGCTTTATAAAAATGTCAGGAGCACGCTTTGCAACTCCGGCTATTACATCCAGTGTTCCTCCCACGCCTATGCAAAGAGCCGGTTTAAGCTTTTTTCTGTTACGGTATATCCACCGCTCCTGCTTGGGTACACCCAAACATACGATAAGAACATCTGCTCCGCTTTGGTTTATTTGATTTATAATATCGTCGGTGTCCTTTTCATCGTCAAAATAACCGTTTCTTGTGCCGGCGATTTGTATTTGAGGATTTTCCTTGCGCAGCTTTTCTGCCGCACTTTCTGCAACACCGGGTTTAGCACCGAACAAAAAGAAAGAATGTCCCTGTAAGTCAAGCAGTCTGCGGGTAAAATCATATCCGCTTACTCTTTCCGGCATGGGTTGTTTTTTTATTTTAGATGCCATAACTACACCTATTCCGTCTGGAAGAAGTAAATCAGCATTATTTAAAATTTCTTTTAATTCAGGATCTTTCCGGGCATTCCATATTATTTCCGGATTTGGAGTGAACACGCAGTGAAAGCCTCCTTCTTGTATAAGTCCTTCGGCTTTTTTCACCGCTGAATCCATTGTCAAACTGTTTACATTAACTCCAAGTATATTTACCTTTTCCGACAAAAAATCACCTTCTTTAGTACACATATAAACATTGATATATATTGTAACACAATTCGCACGCATAATCAAATGTTTTATATAATTATTCTTCACAAATCAGCATCGGGTAATCAGGATTTTCTGTTAACGCACGCACACAACCCGTCATTGCCCAATCGCTTTCGGAAACATTGGTTATATGCTGCATATACAAAACATTAAGTTCTACTGCACTTTCAACCCGCTTAAAACTTTTTGCATCATCATATATAATGGCCTCTGCCATTTTTTTGTCAGCAATGCTTACACTGCGATAATCTGTTAGTTCGCTTATCCCTACAGCAAGAAATATGGGTATAACAAACATTGAAAGCACAGCTTTTATATTATGCGACTTTAACAGACCGTCAGTCATAATTCCAAGCCCCACCAACGAAGGCATAAAGGCACGAAAGGAGAAAGGTTGAGAAATAAATAAATAGGGTAAAAGCGGAAGGGTAAACAGTACTATACCCAAAAATATGCTGCCGCGTCCATTTTCCCTCTTTGCTGTCAAAACAACCCATATTCCCAATATAACAGCAATAACATATAAAAAATAGTTTTCCCGAAAAATCTGAAAACCTCTTAATGCACCGTTAACAATAAGCTGACCATGCTTAATAAAAAAGCCCTCTGCAAAATTCGCAAAAAAATTATACAGTCGCATCGTATTTGGAAATACAATTGTGCTTCTGCCGCCGAAAGGGCCGGCGCCTGAAAACAGCATATAATACAATGCAAAAATCAGCCCGTTTATTAAAGGTATAATTTTTACTCTCTCCCTATGTGCGAAATATAGGGATATTGCCAATGATAAAATCGCTGTTTGTTCGTAAAAAAACAAAGAAATCAAATTAAAAAGCCAAAATAATATTTTATGTTTTTCAAGAAATAATAAAGAAACTGAAATAAGGAAGAGGGAAAAAACGATTCTTGTAGATGCTGACAGCCACATTGTGCCTTCAGTATTTATGGGAAGCAGCATATAAATCACCGTAAAGCCAAGCCCCGCTCTTATACCTCTTTGGCGAAATACATACAAAAACAAACAGCAGCTTACACCGTGTAAAAGAGTGATAATAAAAAATGACCATGTTACTCCGATTTTTCCCCATACATATAAATCCATAAGGGCTGCCAAAGGGCGTGTATAATACAAACCGGCACCTATAAACCATCTGTTAAACAAATCCGGTGCGGACTGATAGGAAATATACTGTATCCAATCATCAATAACGGGAAAATACCTAAAGCCAAACCTACAGCACCTCACAATGCATAGTGTTATAATAGCTGCAAATTCGCACTTCATAAAAATCACCCCTTTGCCGCAATAGTTATTTACTATTACACCCTTATATTAATTTAAAATAGTATAACATACACCATCATTTATAATTATGCAAAAGTTAATTTTGTATAATAAATCAGCCTTTTGTCAGTAAACAAGCCGCATTTACGGTATGAAACATAAATTTAATATATTCTGTCTTACATCATTCGACTTTATACGACAGTATTTTATGCAAAAAATTGCAAAATCTGCAAAAACCTTGATTGACATAATATAAACTGCATTTTATAATCTTTGCTGTTAACCCAAAAAATATAACAACACCATTTTTTAAGTGAAAGGGGAAAAAACAAAAAATGGAAAAACTTAAAGCGGTCATGATTGACGATTCCTACGAGTTGTGCGGTGCGGCAAAAGAATACTTTTCACACAGTGACACATATGAAATGGTAGGATTCGCCCATGATGGACAAGTCGGCGTCGAAATGATAGCAAGCAAAAATCCGGATATCGTTATACTCGATATGGTTATGCCGAAAGCAGACGGTATGTTTGTACTCCGAAGTCTAAAAAGAATGGACAACAGTGTAAAAAAGCCAAAAATACTGGTGCTATCAGCTATTGCTAAAGACACATCCACAGCTATTTGGATGAGTGAAGGGGCAGATTATGTTTTAGCAAAAGAAACCAGTCTGGAAAACATCGAGTTACATATGGATCTCATAACGGAAATGTCGAAAAACAGCACAGTATCAGAAACAAAACCGGATCGCAGCAAAGAATTTGATCTCGAAAAAGAAATAACATCAATAATTCAGGAAATAGGTATCCCGGCCAATATAAAGGGATACAACTATATCAGAAAAGCGATTATGCTTGTAATAAACAACGGGAATATTATAAATGCAGTTACAAAAGAACTATATCCACTCATTGCAAAAATGGACAACACCCTGCCCAGCCGTGTAGAACGAGCTATCCGTCATGCCATAGAGGTAGCATGGGACAGAGGTGACAGCGAAACGCTTAATAGGATATTTGGATACACCATAAATGTAAACAGGGGTAAACCCACAAACAGTGAATTTATTGCGATGATTGCTGACAACCTTCGCCTTGCAATGAAAAACATATAATAAGCCAATGTAAAAAGCCGTTTCTCCATGCAAGAAGAAACGGCTTTATATAATTATTAAAAATATCGTCAGCACTCGGTAAAAATTTATTCTACCGGAACCATTTGTTTATAATTATCCGATAACACGAAGTCTTATAACACCTTCAACAGATTTGAGCTTTTCAATTATGCTGTCAGTAACAGTGTCAAGATCCATCATGGTATAAGCATTATCGCCTTTGCTCTTATTAAGGAAATGTTCAATATTAATGCCTTCCGAAGCCATAATAGATGAGAACTGACTTATCATATTGGGTTTGTTGTGATGAATTATGCAAATTCTCTTATCATTTGTAAGCTCCGCTTCACATCTGGGGAAGTTAACGGAATTAATAATATTACCTTTTTCAAGATATTCTCTGAGCTCTCTTGCCGCCATAACTGCACAGTTGTCTTCAGATTCGGGAGTTGATGCACCAAGATGAGGTATAGCAATAATATTCTTTTTTCCCACCAGGTCGCCATTGATAAAGTCTGCAACATATGCGCCTACTTTTCCGCTTTCAACACCGGCAATTATATCGGCATTATTTACCAATCCGCCTCTTGCAAGATTGATTATACGAACGCCGTCCTTCATTAGAGAGATTGACTCAGCATTAATCATATCTTTTGTATCCGGAGTGAGAGGCAAATGCATGGTTATATAATCACAATTTGCATATATATCCTCAAGATTTTCTGCCTTTTTAACGGTACTGGAAAGTCCCCATGCAGCATCTATTGAAAGGTAAGGGTCATAACCGATAACTTCCATATCAAGTTTTTCTGCTGCATTTGCCACAAGAACGCCAATGGCACCAAGACCGATTACGCCCAGCGTCTTACCTGCAATTTCAGGACCTACAAACTGTGATTTACCCTTTTCAACCTGCTTATCAACATCGTCTCCGGTAAGAGTTTTAGCCCATTCGATACCTTCAGTAATTTTTCTTGAAGCAAGAAGAAGGCTGCATATAGTAAGCTCTTTAACTGCATTTGCATTTGCACCGGGTGTATTGAATACTACAATACCCTTGCTTGCACATTCATCAACCGGAATATTATTTACGCCTGCACCGGCTCTTGCAATACCAAGAACAGATGAAGGAATTTCCATCTCATGCATATTATAGCTTCTTAAAATAATACCGTCCGGATTTTCTATATTGTCGCTTATTTCATAATTGCTGCCGAATTTTTTAAGTCCTACTTCGGCAATCTTATTAAGCTTCTGAATTTTATACATCATTAATTACCTTACCTTTCATATCATATAAAGCGGCGTTTAGTTATGCGCTTCAAAGTCCTTCATAAATTCTACAAGCGCTTTTACACCCTCTGCAGGCATAGCATTGTAAATACTTGCACGCATACCGCCCACAGATCTGTGTCCTTTGAGATTTACAAATCCTTTTGCGGCTGCCTCTTTAATAAATTTAGCATCGAGTTCTTCATTTCCGGTAACAAAAGGTACATTCATAAGAGAACGATCTTTTGCCTCTACGGTGCCTTTGAACAACTTGGATTCGTCAAGAAAATCATAAAGAATTTTAGCCTTTTCTATATTCATTTTCTCCATAACCGCTACACCGCCAAGCTGTTTAATCCATTCATATACCATCTTACAAATATAAATAGCATATGTGGGAGGTGTGTTGAACATAGACCCGTTATCTGCGTGAGTCTGATAATTAAACATGGTAGGTGTAATATCCAGCGCTTTGCCGATAAGGTCTTCACGAATAATAACAACAGTAACGCCGGCAGGTCCCATGTTCTTCTGAGCTCCTGCATAAATAATTCCGAAATCATTAACATCATATTCCTGAGAGAGAATATTTGATGACATATCAGCAACAAGGGGAACCTTTCCTGTTTCAGGAAGTTTTGTATATCTTGTACCGTAAATTGTATTATTTGCTGTTATATGAAAATACGAAGCTTCAGGGTCGAATTTAGAAGAATCAAGCTCGGGTATGTATGAAAAAGTCTTGTCTTCAGAAGATGCTACGATGTTAACATTACCGTAACGGGACGCTTCCTTAGCTGCTTTCTTTGCCCATGCACCGGTAAGAACATAGTCTGCCTTTGCACCGAATCCAAAAAGATTAAGCGGAATCATGGCAAACTGTGAAGACGCGCCGCCCTGAAGAAACAGAACCTTATAATTTTCGGGAATATTCATAAGTTCTCTGAGCAATGCTTCCGCATCATCGATAATTGCCTGATATGCCTTTGATCGATGGCTCATTTCCATAACACTCATACCGGTATCGCCGTATGAAAGCATCTCGTCAGCAGCCTTTTTCAGTACCGACTCAGGCAGCATTGACGGACCTGCGGAAAAATTGTAAACTCTGTTCATAAATAATTCATAGCCTTTCTGCCCACTGAATTAATAGACCTTTATACGCTCGCTTACCGTGGGCAGATAAGGCGTATATATGCTTTACGGCATTTTGTATCGCAATGGATAAACAAACGGTTATATGTATTTGAAATAAAAGTTTCCGCCCTTAAACATTGCAGTTACGCTGCCATTCTATTCATATTAAAAACAATTATACTCCTGTTTTTCGTTATAGTCAACCTTTTTTCTTTTTAAACCAACCCAAACATGTATAAAAAAAAATCATATGGACAAAATTACCATATACCAACATGAAAGGATTGATATGCTTGAAGCAGACACGAATACATCCCACATCACAAAAACCTCAGCAAAAAAAGCCTAAAGGTCTTTACTTTCTTGCATTGTTTCTGCTGGTGGCCGTTTGTTCGGCAGGGTTTATAAACAGCCGCAAAAATGTAATGGAAGAAAAAATTGAAAAGTCATTTTCCGTTAACAGTGAAGCAGAAACGGAGAATGAAACAACAGAAATTCCTTATAGCATACCCGACGAAGAAACAGAGTTATCCGATTTAACAGAAATAACGGCACCTGAAGAAACTGAAGAGGAATTTCCCGAAGAAGAAACAACTACCCCCGAACAGGAAACCGCCCCCGTATCCGCAGCAGACATAAAATTTGCGCTGCCTGTCAGCGGTACCATTTCAAAAGATTTTTCAAATGATGAGCTCTTATATAATGAAACTATGAAAGATTGGCGTACACACAGTGCACTTGACATCAGCGCCGAAGCAGGAACATCAGTAAAAGCGGCAGCGGCAGGAACCGTAGAAAGTATTGAGGATGACCCGCTCTACGGTACAACCGTAACCATAAGACATTCAGACAATCTTGTTACCAAATACGGAAGCCTTCAGCCAACTCTTCCTATAAGCGTGGGTAATTTCGTAGATGCAGGAGCACCTATCGGCAATGTGGGAAACACAGCAATGTCAGAACGAAGCCAAGGAGCACATGTGCATTTTGAAATTATAGAAAACGAAATCCCCATTAATCCAAAAGACTTTTTCTAAATTATATGTACCATAACTAAAAAACAGGGAGATTTGTATTTTTTGCAAACCTCCCTGTTTTTTCAAGAAAGCCCCATTAACCCCCTTGACCGGCTTATAAAAGTGTTATATAATTGGTTAAAAATCGGTTTTATACCGGCAGGAGGTTTTACATGATATGATAGACATGAAAAAAATTGATGATGCTATAGCCTACAGCGTAGAGGTTATAGAGAAGGCAATTCCGGACTTTACAGATCTTTTTCCTGAAGAACAAAGTAAAAATCTGATATATCCGGCAAGAAAGATATGTTCCTGGACAGAGAGCTTCTGGACAGGTATGCTGTGGCTGTCCTATGAGCTTACAGGCAAGAAAATTTTTAAAGAAACTGCTGAATTTCAGCTTGAGGCATTTAGAGACAGAATTGACACAAGAACCAACATTGACACTCATGACCTTGGATTTTTATACTCTCTTTCTGCAGTGGCACAATATAAGCTGACCGGAAATGAAGAAGCCAAAAGGGTAGCCCTTACCGCAGCCGATACGCTGACTGAAAGATATCATGAAAAGGGTCAGTTTATACAAGCTTGGGGCAAAATCGGCGCTCCTGACAATTACCGTTTTATTATAGATTGTCTGCTTAATCTTCCGCTTCTTTACTGGGCATCTGAAGTGAGCGGCGATCAAAAATATTACAACATCGCATATAATCACCTTAAAACAGCCTTAAGCACAGTAACAAGAGAAGACGGATCTACTTATCACACCGTTTTCTTTGACCCCCAAACGGGGAAAAAGCTTAAAGGCGTAACCCATCAGGGCTATGCAGATGACTCAAGCTGGGCAAGAGGTCAGGCGTGGGGAGTTTACGGCACTGCACTTAGCTTTGACTACACCAAAGATGAATCCATTATACCCGAATACAAACGAATCACGGATTACTTTATAGCGCATCTGCCCAAAGATTATGTTCCTTTCTGGGATCTTATCTTTACGGACGGGGACGATATGCCTCGTGACAGTTCATCCGGAGCTATTGCCGTGTGCGGTATGCTTGAAATGGATAAATATATTCACGAGCCCAAATATATGGAATCGGCGGAAAAAATCCTTAATTCTCTTATAGATAACTATATGACCAAAGGCAAAGTTTCAAACGGGCTGCTGACCGACGGTATGTACAACTGGAATAACGGAGATAAACCTGAATGTAATATCTGGGGAGACTATTTCTTCCTGGAGGCGCTTATGCGTGTAAAAAACCCGGACTGGAAAATGTACTGGTAAGATAAAGGATAAAAAGATAAAAAATCACTTGACAAATGTTGACTTTTATTATATAATTTGTAATTGTCCTTGCTCTGCATTTAGCAGGGCCAAAGTCCAAAAGGAGGTGTATTTTAAATGACAGAAGTTATCAACAAGTACGAAACAATCATGGTTATTGATATGGACAAGTCTGAGGAAGAAACTCAGGCAATTGTTGAAAAATTTCAAAACCTGATTGCAAACAACGGCGAAGTGGAAAAGGTTGATATCTGGGGCAAAAGAAAGCTTGCATATCCCATCAACTTCAAAAATGAGGGTTTCTATGCTCTTATCCAATTTTCATCAAAGCCGGAATTCCCCAGTGAATTAGACAGAATTTACAGAATTACTGACGGCGTTGTTCGTTCAATCATTGTTCGTCGTGACGAATTGCCTCAGGAGTAAGGAGATGTCATTATGCTGAACAAAGTTATTCTGATGGGTCGTCTTACAAGAGACCCCGAGCTTAAAACTACGGCATCTGATATTCCCGTATGCTCGTTTACGGTTGCTGTTGACCGCCGTTTTCAAAAAAGCGGAGAGGAAAGGCAAGCCGATTTCATCAATGTTGTTGCATGGCGTCAGACCGCTGAATTTGTCAGCCGTTACTTTAATAAAGGCAGAATGATAAATGTAGTGGGAAGCCTTCAGACAAGAACATATGATGATGCAGAAGGCAAAAAAAGATATGTTACCGAAGTTGTTGCTGATGAAGTTAACTTTTGCGGCGACAAAAAGACGGAAGGTCAGTCAAACAACAGTTTTGACAATGACAGTTTTGAAAGTCAGGGCTTTGCATCTTTCGGAACAAATGATGATTTGCCTTTTTAATTAAAAATTCTGTATTAATTTACGAAAGGAGTTGCTAAAAAATGGCTGAAAGAACAGAAAGACCCAGAAGCAGAAAGGCAAGAAGAAAGCCTTGTCAGTTCTGTGTTGATAAAATGGAATATATCGATTACAAAGATACAGCAAGACTTCGCAGATACCTTTCTGAGAGAGCAAAAATTGTTCCCAGAAGAATCAGCGGAAACTGCGCAAAACATCAGAGATTGGTTACAACTGCAATAAAAAGAGCAAGACATATTGCACTTCTTCCATATTCTACTGATTGATTATTGTTATTTAAACACTGCCCGGCAACAGCTGAGCAGTGTTTTTTTACTCTAAAAGCTATAGACAAAATTAAATCTATATGATAGAATACCTAAAAAAACACGAAAGAGGATTAAACATGATAAGCAAACGCACAGCTGTTATTCTGATTATAGCAATTGTTATTATTGTGGGCATAGAGTCAAAATTCGGATTGGATAAAATTAATCAAATGCAAGAAAATGTTGACCGTACGGTTGTACAGGTAACATTAACTTCAGGCGAAGATTTGATTGACCTTGAAGGATGTGAATTAACATATACAAACGAACAGACAGACAGTCCCCTAAGTGCAAAGCTCAGCAAAACCAACGATACAGGATATGAAGGAAAAAAGAACAACTCCGCAGCTTTTAAAACTTGCAGCAAAGGCAAAAACAGTTTTAATCTGATTATTCCGGCAAACCTTATTCCTGAATATAATCATGACCTTACTATAAATTTCGGATACGACACCAACACCTCGGATTTCAATAATTATTCTCTTATGATTGACCTTACAACAATGGACTCAGACAATATTAAAACCGCAATAACCCAAACAGTTTATTACCCTGATGAAAACGGAGAAACGCACCAAAAACAAAACAAAGTTTCAACGATTGTAAACAGTGAAAACAGCAGTGTAAACAGTATAATAAAGTAAATATGTCCTAAATAAAAAATCCTGTTCGCATAACAGCAAACAGGATTTTTTCATATGCACATTTTAACTCCTAAACACCCACAGTTTTATTACTGCAAAACATTCTCTTATGTAATTAACGGGCAGAGTATACCATTCGGTAATACCGCTTATATGTGTTGTATTTTCAATTCCTGCCAACTTTGCAAGCCTTGATGCACGGTATATATGGAAATCATTTGTGATAAACGCAGTATTGTAATCTCCGTTAAAATGCTTATCTAAAATTTCTTTTGAATAGAGGAAGTTTTCATATGTACTGGTTGCATTTTCCTCTTTTATTATGTTCTTGGCAGGTACACCCTTTTTAACAAGATACCGCTCCATGGCAAGAGCTTCAGTTATATCCTCCTGAAATCCTTGCCCGCCGGACACTACAATCAGAACATTGTTATTTCTCTCATAAAATTCAACAGCTTTATCAAGCCGTCGCACAAGGGGCAGCGTAGGGGTTTCACCCTTTATTCCCGCACCTAAAACCACAACGGCATCTTCGGTATAATCAGAAGTATCCGTATTTCCGTAAACCGCAAGAAAAGTTATCATTACCACTGCACAAACTAACCCAAAAATCACAATGTATCTTATCCATTTAGGAATAACATTTATTACCTTGTAAGGGATCGCTCCAACAGCAACAAACACGGCACCAAGTATAAACGCCGCAATATTGCCAAAGTTAAAGTTTGCTACCATACTTAAAAAAATGCCATCAATCAACAATATTAATCCAATTAATACGGCAATAGCTTTTAACACTTTTTTCATATCCATCACCTTTAATAACAAAGCAGGCAAAGAAGAATTCTCCCGTGCCTGCTTTTTAATTTTAATCAAGTTTGTATTTTTCTTCATCCAGCTGTCTTATCAGCGCTCTTTTTATTTTTCCGCCAACAGTTTTGGGCAGTTCATCAACAAACTCCACAATTCGGGGGTATTTATAAGGAGCGGTTGCATGCTTAACATGCTCCTGAAGCTCTTTTATAAGCTCGTCCGACGGTTCATACCCTTTTGCAAGAACCACTGTCGCCTTAACCACCTGACCTCTTACAGGGTGCGGAACTGCAGTAATAGCACATTCTACTACCGCCGGATGTTCAATCAATGCACTTTCAACCTCAAAGGGTCCTATTCTGTATCCTGAACATTTAATTACATCATCATTTCTTCCAACGAACCAATAATAGCCGTCGCTGTCTCGCCATGCACGGTCTCCGGTGCTGTAATAATCACCGCCAAGAGCTTCTTTTGTCATTTCTTCATTCTGATAATATCCTACAAAAAGACCTGTGGGCATATAATCTTTAACCCCTCTGACAACTATAAGGCCTTCTTCGCCGTCTTCACAAGAATTTCCATCAGAATCGATCAAATCAATGTTATACAATGGTGAAGGCTTACCCATCGAGCCAACCTTTATATCAAACCATTCAAAGTTTGCAAAAATAACGGTTGATTCTGTCTGACCGAAACCTTCGTGTATGGTATGTCCGGTAAGCTCTTTCCATCTGTTAACTACCTCCGGATTAAGCGGTTCGCCTGCACTTGTACAATGTTCTATGCTTGAAAGGTCATATTTTGAAAGATCTTCCTGGAGCATGAAACGATACATGGTAGGAGGACAACAAAAAGTAGTAAGCTTGTATTTAGAAATCTTTTCAAGTACCTTTGAGGGGATGAACTTGTCCATATCGTAACAAAATATGGTTGCACCGCAAATCCACTGTCCGTATATCTTTCCCCAACCAAATTTTGCCCAACCGGAATCAGTTATGGACATATGAAGTTTGCCCTCTTGAACACGATGCCAATACTTTGCCGTAACAATATGGCCCAAAGGATGTGCAAAGTTATGCTCAACCATTTTAGGCATACCTGTTGTGCCGGATGTAAAATAAATAAGCATTATATCGTCTTTTGTGTTTGCATCTTTACCGGTAGGGCGCTCAAATGTGTCCGGGAATTTCATAAATTCTTCTTCAAAATTTATCCAACCGTCACGCTCGCCTTCAACAATAGCCTTATATGCAAGCGTGGGACATTCGGGTGCTGCAAGTTCTGTCTGCTCCAGTACATATTCATCTGATACACAGACAATCATCTTAACTTTTGCCGAATTTATACGGTATTTAATATCCTTAGCCGTAAGCTGGAGTGTTGCCGGAATGACTACCGCTCCGATTTTACAAAGTGCAGTTGCAATAACCCAGTATTCCCAGCGGCGGCGCATAATTTGAAGTACAACATCGCCTTTTTTTATACCTTTGGAAACAAAAAAGTTTGCAGCTCTGTTTGAAAGCCTTTTCATATCGGCAAATGTAAATGTTTTTTCTTCGCCTTTGTCATTGCACCATACAAGCGCACGAAGGTCGGGCTTTTCCTCTGCCCAGCCGTCAACTATATCAAAACCGAAATTAAAATTGTCAGGTACATTAACCTTGTAGTTCTGTTTAAAATCTTCATAAGAGTCAAATTCTGTTCTTGGTAAATATTTTTCCAACATAATTTAAAGTAAACCCTTTCTCATTCTGAAATTATCGTAACAAATCTGGCTTTTTCGCCGTTCATTGCCTGCTGTCCGTGGGGCTGCAT
This sequence comes from uncultured Eubacteriales bacterium, assembly GCA_900551345.1. Taxonomy (GTDB): domain Bacteria; phylum Bacillota; class Clostridia; order Monoglobales; family UMGS1388; genus UMGS1388. The sequence goes on along the minus strand of URVP01000001.1, from coordinate 21,247 downwards.
AGGGTCAAAGTATATGCTGTCGCCGGGATAGAGCAATATTTCTTTGTCTTTAATTACTACCTTTACGACGCCTTCAAGAACATAATTAAATTCTTGACCTGAATGAGTAACAAGTTTAGGTAATCCTTCTTCGGGGTCAACTTCTACCAGCAATGGTTCCATAAGCTTTCTTTGAAAATTACCCGCAAGATCCCAAAATTTATATCCGGGGTAACGGTCAATGCTCTTCCTTTTATTTGACCTCGAAACATAATAAGTATTCAGTTTAGGAGTTATACCCGTAAGCAGCTCAGCCATATCGACGCCGAAAAGGTTAGCGACGGCATACAACACGCTGATTGGAATATCTGCATTTTCCGCTTCGTAACTCTCATATGTTTCGACGGAAACACCAAGCTTTGCAGCTACATCGCTTACGGTGTAGTCACTTATCTCTCGGAGTTCTCTGATGCGGTCAGATATCTGAGAAATTTGTTCTGACATATTATTACCTCCCTTTTGTTTAAACCAGTGTGCTTTACTTCAAATTTTATTCACACATCTGCTGTAAAGCTCACCTTTTAATTAATTTATTATACTCTTTCATAGGCATTTTTTCAAGAGTAATGTTTATTTTTGTTCAATAGACACATAATAACTCTAAATACATGGGATATATTGGAGCAATTATCATGAAGAGAATAAAAGTTTTATGCATTATATATGCTTTACTGCTCAGTCTGGTTACCGCACGGGTTTTCGCCATATCCATACTGCATCATGATGAATTATCTAAAGCTGCACAAAACCAGCGTACAAGCGAAACGGCGGTCAGAACCGCACGAAAAATTTTATATGACCGAAATATGATACCGCTGACCGAATCTACTTCTGCACTATATGCCGTGATTATATGCGAAAATTGCAGCGAGAAAAAAAAAGTAAGTATGCTTACGGGAATAACACTGCCTGAAAATGGCGTAAAGGTTATCCGTATGCCCTCAGATAAAGCTGTGCAAAGCGAACTTTTATCCTGTGAAGGCGTATCCGCTATGACTATGCCCGTAAGATATTCTGAAAGCAATCTTTTTTGCCACCTTATAGGATACGGAGGCAGTACTAACGGGAGCGGACTTGAAAAAGCTCTCGACAACTCTCTTATTACAGATGAAAATCAAACCGTATATACCATAACCGCAGCTAATGACCACCCACTTTGGACGCAAGGATATTACAGTCCGGCTGAAAACGACCTGAGCGGTGTTAAACTGACAGTAGATATGCATATACAAAAGATATGCGAACAGGTTATGGATGAATTATGTCCAAAGGGAGCAGTTGTAATTACAGATGTACAGAGCGGAGATATTCTTGCAATGGCAAGCCGCCCGGCTTATTCGCAGGACAATCCCGCATCATATTTTGACAAAGGAGGCAGCGAGCTTCTTAACAGGGCAATTTGTGCATATGATATGGGGTCGGTATTTAAGCTCATTGTAACAGGAGCCGCCTTGGAAGAAGGTTTGATAAGTCTTAACGATAAATTTAACTGCACCGGAACAGTTAAAATCGGCGATGTTGATTTTTACTGTCATAAAAAAGACGGACACGGCGAAATAACCTTTGAACAGGCTTTTGCACAGTCGTGTAATATTCCTTTTTATGAACTGGGTCAAAAGTCGGGATGGGACATTATAAGAGAATATGCCGTAAAATGCGGCTTAGGAAAAAACATTATCGACTTGGCACTAGACGAAGCAAAAGGCACACTGCCGCAAAACGCAGATTCCGCTCCGGCACTTGCGAACTTATCCATAGGACAGGGCGATATGACAGGAACGCCCTTACAAATGGCACAAATTACTCAAATTATAGCAAATGGGGGTATTAAAACACCCCTTACCATAATAGACGGAAAGATTCAATCGGACGGAAAAACTTTTACAGAATCAAAGAGAGAGCCTACTCAAAGGGTTTTTTCTTCCAGAACAGCACTCATTCTACGCCGTCTTATGAAAACAACCGTACAAGAGGGAACCGGAACTCCGGCTAAAAGCAGCAAAGTATCAATTGCCGGAAAAACAGGCAGTGCGGAAACGGGATGGCAGGATAACGGTAAGACCATGACTCATGGATGGTTTACAGGTTTTTTCCCGGCTGAAGATCCAAAATATATATGTACGGTTTTATGCGAAAACGGACAATCCGGGGGTAATTCAGCAGGACCTGTTTTTAAAGAAATTGCAGAGCAAATATCCTCATTGTATTGATTATTCTTTTAGATTGTGATAAAATAAGCTATAATTTTCTGAAACAGGAGTTTTTGATACAATGAACGAACAAAATGCAAATAGAATAGTGGTTAAGTTGGGTACATCAACGCTTACACATTCAACCGGTATGCTGAATTTACGAAAAGTATCTGCCCTTGTAAATGTGCTGGCAGATCTGCACAACATGGGCAAAGAAATTATTCTTGTATCCAGCGGAGCCGTAGGTATAGGCACTCCTAAGCTGGCGTTTAAAACCCGACCCACAAACATGAAGGAAAGACAGGCAGCCGCAGCAATTGGGCAAAGCGAACTGATGAACATATATAAAACTTACTTTTCACAATACGGAAAAAATGTCGCCCAGCTTCTTCTCACCAAAATTGTTCTTGATATGGAAGATATGCGCAACAATACTCTTAACACATTAGATGTCCTTCTTGAACACGGCATTATTCCTATTATAAACGAAAATGACGCCATATCCACCTATGAGCTGGAATTCGGCGACAATGATACTCTATCAGCATATGTTGCAACTCTTTGCAACGCAGACTTGCTTGTTATAATGACCGATACGGACGGTTTGTATAATAAAAATCCCCAACAGCATCCTGACGCTAAACTTATTTCTGTTGTTGATAAAATTGACGACTCTATCCGAGATATGGCAGGCAGCAAAGGATCTGCTTTAGGCACTGGAGGAATGCGAACAAAGGTAATGGCTGCGGAAATTGCAACGCAAACATGTGACATGATCATATTAAACGGCGCAAATCCTGAAATTTTATATGATATTTTCGATGGGAAGCAGCCGGGTACATTGTTCAAAAAACAATAATAAAGGATGATTTATATGAATAAAGAATTAAATCAAAAAGGATATGCAGCGAAGCAGGCTTCTTACATACTGGCTTCTCTTTCGGCTGAAAAGAAAAACATTGCACTGGAAAAAATGGCTGAATTGCTTATCATAAACGCCGAAAAAATCATTGCAGAAAATAAGCTTGATGTTGAAAATGCTCGTAAAAAAGGTATTTCCGAGGTTATGTTAAACAGACTTTCTCTGACAACCGAAACCATTCGCTCAATATCCGAAGGAATACGCCAGATTGTTTCACTTGACGATCCGGTGGGAGAAGTTATGGGCATGACAAAAAGACCTAACGGACTTCTTATCGGCAAAACAAGAGTTCCTATCGGCGTTATCGGCATAATTTTTGAAGCACGTCCCAATGTAACGGTAGATGCTGCTGCACTCTGCCTTAAATCGGGTAACGCCGTTATTTTAAGAGGAGGCTCCGAAGCAATAAACTCAAATAAAATTCTGGTTTCAATCATGCAAGAAGCACTTGCAAGCTGTGATCTTCCTACAGGCTGTATACAGCTTGTAGAGGATACCTCAAGAGAAACTGCTACTGAGCTTATGCAGCTTAAAGAATATCTTGACCTGCTTATTCCACGGGGCGGTGCCGGTCTTATCCGTGCAGTAACACAAAATGCAACCGTTCCGGTTATAGAAACGGGTGTGGGCAACTGTCATATATATGTTAACGATTCGGCAGATCTTGATATGGCAATAAAAATTATAGTAAACGCCAAAACTAGCAGACCGTCTGTATGTAATGCGGCAGAAAAACTCCTTATTGACAAAGCAATAGCAAAAGAATTTTTGCCCCCTATCGCAAAAGCTCTTGAGGAAAAAAATGTAACTTTACACTGTGACAAGGAAGCCCTGGAAATTGTAAAAACCGGTGTCCCTGCAACTGATGAAGATTGGGACAGAGAATATCTTGACTATATCATCGGTGTAAAAGTTGTCAGCGGAATAGACGAGGCAATAAAGCACATTAATGCTCACAGCACCAAACATTCAGAGGCAATAATTACTAACAATCATGAAAATGCCATGCGTTTTCATCGAGAAATAGATTCGGCAGCCGTATATGTTAATGCATCAACCAGATTTACAGACGGTTTTGAATTCGGTTTCGGTGCAGAGATAGGCATAAGCACCCAGAAAATGCACGCAAGAGGACCTATGGGGCTTAAAGAGCTAACAACCGTTAAATATATAATTTTCGGAGACGGTCAGATTCGATAATTATTATTGCTTATACTCTTATTTAGCAATTCTTACAATATATTCAATATAATCATCGCCGTCTACCTTTTCGCAGTTAGCACGAATACCTGATTGTTTCATCAGGTCAACAGCACGATGTATAGTATTAGAAAAAACTCTTAAATCCTTGAAAATCCGCTTTGGCTGCGGGTTTTCGGGGTTTTTTTCTTCTTTAGGCTCAAGCATGGCATTTATGTAATCTTCTGTCTGTTTTACATTGAGTCCCGATGAACATATTTTAGATAATGCTTTTAATCGATCTTCTTCACTGTTCAGTTTAAGAAGAGCTCTTGCATGACGCTCCGTAAGGTCATGTTCTCTAAGAATTTTTTTCACTGACGGTTCAAGACGCAAAATACGGATTTTATTCGCAATGGTAGCCTGAGTTTTTCCTACTCTGGAAGCGAGTTCTTCCTGAGTGATACCGAAATCAGCAAGAAGATTGGAATATGCATCCGCTTCATCCAGATAGTCAAGATTTTCTCGCTGCAAATTTTCAATTAAAGCAAGAGCTGCACTGTCACAGCTTGTTGCCTCTATTACAATGCTTCGCACAGTTCTCATTCCAAGCATACGGCATGCTCTGAGTCGCCTTTCCCCGGCTATAAGTTCATAACCGTCATATACCCGCCTAAGAGTTATAGGTTGTATAAGGCCGTAGCGTGAAATAGAATTAGACAGCTCAACCAATGTTTCGTTGCTGAAATTTCTTCTGGGCTGATGGGGATTAGGCCGAATTAATTCAACGGGAATTTCTAAAATTTTATCTTTTTTTTCTGCTTTAAACAAAGTAATCATTTTACATTTCTCCTTTGCAATAAAAATGTATAAATTATTAAAAATGTGTATATCATTAATTATGTGCAATAATGTATTGATTGACTATAAATATTATACCATTAAACCATTACCCGCGGTAACATAATCGTAACAAAAATTCTTACACCATATCCTATTTTTTTCAGTTGAAACTTGACACAGAATGTCGTATAATAAATATGTATGACAAACCCACGCAAACGGTTGTATATAACAAAATTTTGTGTTATACTGATTTTATATAATAACATAATTAATGTCATAATATCGGAGGTTATTTATAAATGAAGGATTATAATGTTACAAGTGAAGAAACAGCAAAAAAGAAAAGGAAGGCAAGAGTTTCGCCTAAAACCGTTTTCGGTATCATTTGCGGTACTTTATTTTTATTTATAATTTCTTTTTCTCTTACCTATATGCTAATGAATCATGATATCACATTACCCAACGGTCAAAATTCAGAAGAAGAAAACAAAGAGTTAAAAGAGCAGATAAAAGAGCTGGAAGAACGCCTGGAAGTATACGAAAATAACGAAGATTTTAGCAATAATGATGTTCCCGATACATATACGGGTGGCAAAATAACACCGGGTGGCGGGCAGTCTTCTTCAAGTAGCAGCTCATCCGGTTCAAATAAAACAACCACAAGCGGCTCATCCTCCTCACACAGCAGCAGTTCATCCTCATCAACACAAAACAGTAATCAGAATACAGTAGAAGAGAGCCATCAGACGGATAACAGTACTCAAAATGAATCTGCTCATGAAGGAATGGTAACCGAAGAAGAGCCAAATACCGGAGTATCAGATGCACCGGTCGAATTAAACTGATAACAGGAGAAGAACATGAAAAAACATATTGCAGTATTACTTGCAGCGTCAACACTCTTTGTTACTGCACATGCAGATACGCAAGCAACCTTAATTGACAGCTATGTTTCAAATATGAATGCTCCTTGCACATTTACGGATATGTCCAATGTAACCTGGGCTGCTCCGTCAGTAGAGTTTTTAACAGCAATGGGTATTGTTAACGGTTTCGATGACGGAACTTTCCGTCCTGACACTAACATAACAAAAGCTGAATTTGTAAAAATAATCATTTGTGCATTTGGTCTTTATGATGCCGAAGCTTCGGTAAACTTAAAAGACAATAATAAAGATGACTGGTATTATACATATGTATCTGCGGCGATTGAAAAGGGCATTGCAAAGGCTGATAAGGATAACTGTTTCAACGCTGAATCATATATAACCAGAGAAGAGATGTTCGACATTTCAAAAAAAGCATTGGATTATGCCGATATTTCGTTAATCCAAAGTGGAGAAACACTTGTGTATTCAGATGCAGATGAAATAAATCCTGAATACAAAGATTCGGTAGATTATATGTCATCACATGGCATCATCACAGGAAATCCGGATGGAACGCTTTGTCCCAAAGCAAACTCCACAAGAGCGGAAGCTTCGGTTATGCTTACAAGAATGATAGAATCCCTACTGGAAAATGAAAAAAATTTATTTGATGAAAACAATGCTGATTCATCAGACGCGACCGGCGAAAACACAATAAATGCGGAGGATCAAGAATGATAAAAAAAATAACAGGAATTTTGATATGTTTTACACTGCTTTTTTCTTGTATACATGCAGCAGCCGAGGGTGAACAAAAAGATCAGACTACGGTCCCAATTATTCTTTACCATGTTATTGAAGAAAATTTCCCGGACGAAATCAGTAATCTTGCCATAACATCGGCTCTTTTTGAAGAGCATATGCAGACCCTTTTAAAAAATGGTTATACAACAATAACATTTCAGGATTATATTAATTTTAAATACAACGGAGCTTCTCTCCCTAAAAAGCCCATCATTATAGCATTTGATGATGGATACCTTTCGAACTACACAAAAGCATACCCTATTTTAAAAAAGTACAATATGAAGGCTACTATTTTTATAGTTGCTTCTACAGTGGGTGTACAGTATCCTGAAGTTAATTATTCTCACTTTACGTGGGCACAGGCAAGAGAAATGAGAGAAAGCGGTCTTATAGAGATAGGATCACACACATACAGTCACGATAATATGTCCTTACTTAATTATGACAAGGTTAATTTAGATTTGAGGCTATCAAAATATTTAATAGATACAAATTTAAACTATAATTGTACTTTGCTTGCTTTCCCTTACGGCTTATGCACTGAGGAAAACCAGCAACAGGCACTTGAAGCAGGATATGAGTTAAGCTGTATTGTAGGTGACGTTGGAGTTAACACAAAATATACTCCTATCACTGCATTAAAAAGACTGACAATTTACGGAACATATACCAGCGAGAATTTAATTCATTATATAGAAACAGAAACTGAAAAGGAATTGGCCGAGTTAAATAAATAACATTTTTTAATGTTTCATGTGAAACAAATATAACAAAGTTCTTACTTACAGCATACGGTACTCTTACCGTATGCTGTTTTTTATTGTTTCATGTGAAACATTTTTATTAGCAGTATTGAAAATACCATAATAGTGTGCTATAATCGGATAATGAAGGGAATGATTTGCAAATGGCAAAAATAATAGCTGTAGCAAACCAAAAAGGAGGGGTAGGTAAAACCACCACAGCAGTGAATTTGAGTGCCTGCCTCGCAGCAAAAAAGAAAAAAGTGCTTTTAATAGACCTGGATCCCCAAGGTAATGCCACAAGCGGAGCAGGTGTAGATGAAAGTTCAATACAGAACACAATATACGATGTTTTGGTCGGACAAGCTGATATAAAAAACACATTATGTAAAAGTGCATGCGAGAGGTTGACAGTAGTTCCTTCATCAAGAGATTTGACAGGAGCAGAAATTGAGCTTGTTTCATCTGAAAACAGAGAATATATACTTAAAGAGGCGGTTAAAACCATAGAAAACGACTATGATTATATAATAATTGATTGCCCGCCTTCTCTTAATCTGCTTACAATAAACACTTTTGTATGCTGCAACACCGTTCTTGTCCCCATTCAGTGTGAATACTACGCACTTGAAGGTTTGGCATTTCTGACGGAAACAATAAGAGGAATAAAAAAATCAATGAATCCGCAGATCGATTTTGAAGGAGTCTTGCTGACAATGTATGACTCGAGAACAAATTTGTCACTGCAAGTTGCGGAAGAAGTAAAAAAATACTTTCCAAAACTGGTTTACAAAACTATAATACCAAGAAATGTAAGGCTGTCTGAAGCACCCAGTTACGGGCTTCCAATAATTAAATATGACATTACAAGTAAAGGTGCAGAGTGTTATATGCATCTTGCAAAGGAAGTTATAAAGAAAAATGAAGGAAAGTGAGGCGATAAGCTTTGGCCGTAAAGAAAAAAGGTCTCGGTAAAGGTATTGGAGCATTAATTCCGGATTTTAAAGAGGAACAACCATCTGCTGAAATTATCAATAAAGATAATATTCCAAACAACGAAAAAAATATTACCGAACTGAAAATCACAGCTATAGAGCCAAATAAGGGACAGCCGAGAAAGGATTTTGATGAGGAACAGCTTAAAGCACTTTCTGATTCAATTTCTGAATACGGCGTTATTCAACCTATTGTTGTAAAAAAAATAAAGGATAACAGATATACGATAGTTGCAGGAGAACGCAGATGGAGAGCGGCAAGGCTTGCAGGATTAAAAACGATTCCTGCAATAATTAATGATTATGATGAGCAAACCGTTATGGAGATTGCTCTTATCGAGAATTTGCAAAGAGAAGACCTGAATCCCATCGAAGAAGCCATCGGTTACAGAGATTTGATGGATAAATTTTCGCTGACACAAGAACAAATAAGCGTAAGGATAGGCAAGAGCCGTCCGGCAATAGCCAATTCCCTTCGTCTTCTTAATCTGTGTGAAGAGGTCAGAGAACTTGTCCGCAGCGGAAAAATAACAAGCGGTCATGCAAGATGCCTTGTGGTGATTTCTGATAAACAAGGACAAATTGCAATAGCAAATGAAATCATAAAGCACGATTTAAATGTAAGAGATACCGAGCTGTTGGTCAAAAACTTTAACAGCGGTCGAAAAGAAAAAGCACCAAAAAAGGAGAAAGATATTTATATTGCAGATATAGAATCCAGACTTTCGAAAAAACTCGGATATAAAGTAACTCTATCTGAAGGGACAAAAAAGAATAAAATCGAAATAGACTACTACACAAATGAAGATTTGGAAAAAATTCTGAATTTTTTGGGAATAGGTATTTAGATATAACAGCATTTTAGGCTATGGGTAATATAAATTTATGTTATATAGAAAAAACCGCTTAAATCTAAAAATTTTAACTTTTAGCAATGGTGTTGCATTTTTTAGAAATATTTAAACATTATATACGATATATAGATAAGGAAAGGTCGATGTACAAATGTTAGATGTAAAACTTTTCAGAAACGAACCCGAAAAAATAATGACGGCTCTTAAAAACAGAAATTCCGATATTACCCTTGACGGTTTTAAAGAGCTTGACGAAAAAAAGAGAGCCCTTATGTTTCAAAGCGAACAATTAAAGGCTAAACAGAACGCTGTATCAAAACAAGTTCCTGCCATGAAAAAAGAGGGAAAAGATACAACAGCACTTTTTGAAGAGATGAAAGAAATCTCAGGTCAAATTAAGGTGCTTGATGAAGAAATACGCAGTCTTGACGAAGAAATTCGTAATTTTATTCTTACCGTACCCAATATCCCTCATGAAAGCGTACCTGTGGGAGAATCGGACGAACAAAATGTAGAAGTGCGCCGTTGGAGTGAACCCAGAAAGTTCGATTTTGAACCTAAAGCTCATTGGGATTTGGGGGAACAGCTTGACATACTTGACTTTGAAAAGGGAGCTAAGGTTACCGGCACAAGATTCACTTTTTATAAAAAAGCCGGTGCAGCTCTTGAAAGGGCTATAGTAAACTACTATTTGGATACTCATACACAAAACGGATACCAAGAAGTATTTCCTCCCTTTATGGTACACAGAAACAGTATGGTAGGAACAGGTCAGCTTCCCAAATTTGAAGAGGACGCTTTTAAGGTAGCAGGTACAGATTATTTCCTTATTCCTACCGCTGAAGTTCCCGTTACAAATATGTACCGTGACCAGATACTTGATGTGTCAGACCTTCCCATTAAGCACTGTGCATATTCTGCTTGTTTCAGAGCAGAGGCAGGCTCAGCCGGAAGAGATACAAGAGGTCTTATCCGTCAGCATCAATTTAACAAGGTAGAGCTTGTTAAATTTACAACACCGGAAACTTCCTATGATGAACTTGAAAAACTCACAAATGATGCAGAAAGAGTACTTCAGGGACTTGGTCTACCCTACCGTGTAGTAGTCCTTTCAACAGGCGATATGGGCTTTTCTTCAGCAAAGACATATGACATTGAAGTATGGATGCCCAGCTACGGCAGATATGTAGAAATCTCTTCATGCAGTAATTTTGAAGACTATCAGGCAAGAAGAGCCGGAATTAAATTCAAAAGAAGTATAAAGGACAAAGCTGAATTTGTTCATACTCTCAACGGCTCAGGCGTAGCAATCGGCAGAACCACCGCTGCAATTCTTGAAAACTATCAGCAAGCAGACGGTTCAATCAAAGTCCCCGACGCCCTTGTAAAATATATGGGTAAGGAATATATAAAATAAAAGGTGTATCCTGCCAACATATTCATTATTTAAGATATATGTTAATATAATAAAACAACTGTTATAATTGAAAAAACAAAAAAGATACTGTCTTTTCAGGCAGTATCTTTTTGTATATAAATATAAAATTTGTTATCTTGCCAGGTATTTATAAATCATACAGCAAGCGTCGGCTCTGGTAAGAGGAGTTTTAGGGTTTATGCGATTGTTTTCGTCTCCGCTTATCATGCCTATTCCCTTTGCCAAGGCAATATATCCGATTTTTTCAGGAGAAATTATACTGGTATCTGAAAAATTAAGCTTATATATATCCTCAGCCTGTGCAATGCTGTCATATCCCAAAGCTCTTATAAAAAAGACAATAGCGTCTTCTTTTAAAATTTCTGCTTCGGGACTTATCTCTTCATTTAAAACTATATAATTTGCCGTAAGATATTTATAAAGCTCTTCTGTGTTTTCATAAGATGTTCCGGTAAGAGCAGTATTTATCCAGTTAAGAAAATCTTTTTGAGATATATTGCTGTCCGGGCAAAAATAGCTGTCACTGTCACTGGTTATAATAAGATTATTGTTTAATCTCATTATCATGCCTTGTGCATAATGACCCTCTATATCTACATATTCTGCATATCTTTTTATTTTAAAATCAGTACCGTCCTTATTTTTGAGTATTCCGTCTACACCACCAATTGCCGCAGGATAAAACGGATATAAAGCATAAACGGGTTTTATACCGCTCATTGAAGAAATATAAGTAAGCTGCAAAGGTACCTTTGTAAAGAAAATTTCATTTGCCTTAGTCTCTGAAAGAAGCTCTGCTGCACTTTCAAATTCCACATCATAATACCAAACACATGTTAATGAAACAAAAATGCCCTTATTGCAATCATATTCAACAGTTATATTGCTTCCTTCAAGCGGAATATTTCCAATATAACAGGTATATACAAACTTACAAATTCCGTCTGTATTTGAAAACTTATTTTCATCATACACACAATTGGAATACTTTGAAGGAAGATAATTCATTATAAAATTATCCGAAAACCATTTTGCCGCCGTATCAGAAATCGGTGTTTCTCTTATTTTAGCTTCTTTATTATAACAGCTCATGGATATTATATCTCTTGTGTACATATCTATCTTAAGCCTAACATAGCTGTAATCTCCCGATAAATACATAAGCTTTTCTTCTTCTGTCATTTCTTCAAAATCTTGTGTCGGTATTCGTGAGAATTCTAAATTTATACAATATCTGTCATTGATTTTTGCATAAGAGGAAAGTGTCAAGGTATAATCCTCAGTTATACCGCTTTCTGTTATACTTCTTGCATAACTTTCCGCTTCGCTTACCGACATAAAGTTTTCAGACGAAGATAGAGCAGCTATTTCCTCTTCTGTAAATGAGCCGCTCTCATAATTACTAAAAGAGGTATCTTCAAAATATCCCGTATCCGAATTTAATGATTCAGAAAAAGCAGCCTTTCCGGTATATGCATCTATTACGAGAGCATCATCCTGGGGAACATATACAAGATACGCCTTATTTATTCCGTTTTCTGTTTTTAATCTGTATCTTAACCATATTCCTATCTTTGAATTGTACTGACGCAACGCTGCCTGTTGGGTAATAAGATCATCAACAGGAGGAAATACAGCATCAAAATCCCAATTTAAAGTATATTGAATTACTTCAGAAGTATTAAGATCAATTATAAAATCCATATAATTTTCATAATACGGGATTCCATTTTCGACTCTATAAAAAGAAACTGACGCAGTTTTTAAGTTTTTAGATATATCTGATTCCAAAGATCTGCTGTTATATTCTACCTTTTCAGCAAGCTCTGGGCAGACTTTTTCTATAAAACGCAGTGCAAAGAAACGGGAGTCACTCTTATTATAAACTGAAAAATGAGCTCCCTCATCTTTGCTTATGTAATCATTTTTAAAATGATAATAACTTAGTATATTTCCATTTTCATCCGCTGTAACGGATATTTCGCCGCCATTTTCAGCTCCATCTTCAGATCTCCACCATAATTTACTTATATTTCCATCTGTTTTAGAACTGTCAAATATAATATAATTACTAGGTATATCTATTTTACTTTTTACCTGCTGGGCAATAGAATCCTGTGCATATACGAATGTATAACCCAAGAACAAAAAAATTAATACACACGCTGCAAGTATCTTCTTAATCATTATTTCTAAGTAAGTCCCTTATTCTTCTAAGATGCTTTTCTTTTTCAAGATCAAGGGCAATTTTTTCAGCTTTTGCAGACATAAGAAGAATAAATACTGCAGCAAGTACAATACAGCCTGCTGTAATTAAAATCGTAAGGGCTCTTGTCAGTTCATTCATAACGGAGAAGATAACTCCGCCTCCGATTATGGCTATTACTCCCAACCAACCTACTATCTTATAAAAAGCAGTAAGGAAACCTAAAATAGGGAATCTTTCGTCTTCTTCGTCATAATAATCGTCGTACTCTTCTTCTTCAATATACGCGAATTTTTCTTTTTTGTTTTCTTTCTTTTTATTTTCCGGCTGTTTTTCTTCTTTGTCAGTTAATTTTACAGATGCTTGTACTTCTTCGGTTGTTTTTTCCTGTTCAGGTTCTTTTAAAAAGATATTTTCCTTTTCAGCCTGTTCAAGTGCAGCGCCTCTTTTTGTATACTTTTTCTTATCTTCGGTTTTTTCCGGAGCTTCGGACATCTGTTTCATAATAATATTACTTACTGTACTTACTTGCTGACCGTCAATTCTCCTGTTTATTAGCTCTGACTGTAATTCTTTAAGTTCCGGAATTGTAAATTTCAAAGTCTCATTTGACAATCCGTCTACTATTGTTAATAAATCTCTTTCAGTATAAACTGAAAACTTATTCGTTGCCACCTTCAACAACCTCCTCATTTACTTTAGTATTTATATTGTTTTCTTCAGTCTCTTCACTTTCGGATTCCTCATTTTTTTCTACAAGTGCTGATCCAACAATGGTAACACCGTCTTCAAGCCTCATAAGTCTTACACCTTTTGTTACTCTTCCAAACTTGCTTATAGCCTGAGTATCCATACGAATAATAACACTGTCTGAAGCTATCAGCATTATATCATTATTTTCTTTAACAGAAGCAAGTGCAACAGGACAGCCCGTTACATCTGAAATTTTGTAAGTGGATACACCCTTACCACCTCTGGTCTGAACACGATATTCATCAAAATCTGTTCTCTTTCCATAACCTTTTTCGCTTACTATAAGAAGTGTACTGTCTTCTTCAACTGTACCCATGCCTATTACATAGTCATCATCTTCAAGTCTTATACCTCTGACACCTCTTGAAACCCTACCCATGGGGCGAACATCTTTTTCATTAAAGCGTATAGCCTGTCCGTTATGACTTCCGATGATAACATCATTTTCTCCATCAGTAACCATAACTTTAATAAGTTCATCACCTTCAACCAAGTCTATAGCCCTTATACCGCCTTTTCTTGCAGTATCATATTCTGACAGAGGTGTTTTCTTTATTGTTCCGTTTCGTGTAAGCATAAGAAGATATTTATTTTCATCAAAACTGTCAAGAGTTATAACTGCGGTTATCTTCTCTCCTGTTTCAATAGGCAGAATATTAACCACTGCTGTACCTTTAGCCTGTCTTCCAGCTTCTGGTATCTGATAAGCTTTAAGACGATAAACACGGCCTTTATCGGTAAAGAACATAAGATGACTTATACTTCTGCAACTGAACATGTCTTTAACAAAATCTTCTTCTCTGGTTTGCAGACCGGTAATACCTCGTCCGCCTCTATTCTGTGAACGATATGTATCAGTAGGCATTCTCTTTACATATCCGAAATTGGTTATGGTAACAACACATTCTTCATCTTCAATTAAATCTTCAATGTCTATATCATCTACAGCAGCTGTTATTTCTGTTGATCTTTCATCTCCGTATTTATCACGAATTTCAGCAAGCTCTTTCTTTATTTGTTCCATAAGCTTATCATGATCAGAAAGAAGTTCTCTGTACTCTTCAGCCTTTTGTAAAAGTTCCTGATATTCGTTTTCTATCTTTTCTCCATTTAATTTCTGAAGTTGTCCCAGTCTCATATCAAGAACACTCTGTGCCTGTATCTCTGACATATCAAAGCGTGCCATAAGTTTTTCTTTAGCGTCGTCATAGGAATTTCTTATGATATTAATAATTTCATCGATATTATCAAGAGCGATTCTTAAACCTTCCAAAATATGCATTCTTGCTTCTGCTTTTTCAAGATCATATTTTGTACGGCGTGTAACAATTTCTTCCTGGAATTTTATAAAATGCTCAAGTATTTCCTTAAGACCCATAGTCTTAGGCTTTCCATCTTTAATTGCCAGCATGTTTATAGAAAAACTATCCTGAAGTCTTGTATATTTGAAAAGCTGATTTAATACTACCTGAGGATTGGCATCTCTCTTTAAAAATATTTCAAGTCTTATGCCTACACGGTCAGAAGAATGGTCATCTATATCTGAAAGACCTTCTATTTTTTTCTCTTTAACCATATTTGCAATAGACTCAACCAGCATTTTTTTGTTAACCTGATATGGAAGTTCAGTTACAATAATTGAAGCTGTTCCGTCTTTATGCTCTTCAATTTCCGTTTTAGCTCTTATTACTATTCTTCCACGGCCGGTATTATATGCACTTCTAATACCGCTTCTTCCTAAAATAGATGCTTTAGTGGGGAAATCAGGACCTTTAATATAGTCCATAAGTTCTTCAACAGTTATTTCCGGATTATCAATCTGTGCGATAACACCGTTTAAAACTTCCGTAAGATTATGCGGCGGTATATTTGTAGCCATACCTACAGCTATACCGGAACTTCCGTTTATAAGAAGAGTTGGTATTCTTGTAGGTAAAACTACGGGTTCTCTTCTTTTTTCATCGAAGTTAGGCATAAAATCTACTGTATTTTTATCGATATTTTCGAGCATTGCATTTGCAAGTTTGCTCATTCTTGCTTCTGTATAACGGTATGCTGCAGGGGGATCTCCGTCAACCGAACCAAAGTTACCATGTCCGTCTATAAGAGGATATCTCATAGAAAAATCCTGTGCAAGTCTTACCATTGCATCATATACTGATGCATCTCCATGAGGATGGTATCTACCGATAACATTACCTACCGTAGTAGCAGATTTAAAAAATGGTTTGTCTACGGTAAGATGTTCTTCATACATAGAATAAAGAATTCTTCTATGAACAGGCTTAAGACCGTCTCTTACATCCGGAAGAGCACGGCTTATAATAACGCTCATGGCATAATCAATAAAAGCCTCTTTCATTCTTTTTTCTATATCTATATTTAAAATTGTTTGAGTATCTAAGTATTCTTCAAAATGAGAATCCTCATATTTTTTATTTTTAGCCATCTTTTTGCCTCCGTTTTATAAGTTGATAAGGCTTTTATCAAACATCAAGATTTGTCGCATACTGAGCATTTTCTTCTATGAAAAGTCTTCTTGGTTCTACTTCATCTCCCATAAGAACTCTAAAAATCTCATCTGCCTTTTCTGCATCATCAAGCGTTACTCTGAGAAGAATTCTATTCTTTGGATCCATTGTTGTCTCCCACAATTCTTCAGGGTTCATTTCACCAAGACCTTTATATCGACTTATATCTACTTTTGCATTTATATCTCCGTCTTTAAATTGTTCGCTTATTCTGTCTCTTTCTTCATCACTGAAAGCAACCTGACTTTTTTTACCTCTTGTGAGTTTATAAAGCGGCGGTTTTGCAAGATATATGTGACCTGCTTCTACAAGTGGTTTCATAAATCTAAAGAAAAATGTAAGAAGAAGAGTCTGTATATGAGCTCCGTCCACATCGGCATCTGCCATAATAATGATTTTATCGTATCTTAATTTTTCAATATTAAATTCTTCTCCTATTCCTGTTCCCAAAGCCTGTATAACAGGAGTAAGTTTATCATTACCGTATACTTTATCAACACGGGCTTTTTCCACATTAAGCATTTTTCCCCAAAGAGGAAGTATAGCCTGATATTTACTGTCTCGTCCGTTCTTAGCCGAACCTCCTGCCGAATCACCCTCTACTATGTATATTTCGGTCTTTGTAGGATCCTTAACTATACAATCATGTAATTTACCCGGCAATGAATTTGTACCAAGAGGTGTTTTTCTTGTCGCTTCTCTTGCTTTTCTGGCAGCAATTCTTGCTCTTGATGCCATAAGAGCTTTTTCTATAATTGATTTTCCCACATTGGGGTTTTCTTCAAGAAAATATGATAATTTTTCTTTTACTATATTTTCCACAAGACCTCTCATTTCAGAATTGCCTAATTTAGTTTTTGTCTGTCCTTCAAACTGAGGTTCTTCAAGCTTTACAGAAATTACAGCTATAATACCTTCTCTTGCATCTTCGCCTGTAAGTTCTTCGTCGTCCTTCATAAGCTTATATTTTTTTGCATATTCCAAAAGAACTCTTGTAAGGGCAGATTTAAATCCTGTTTCATGAGTTCCGCCTTCAGTTGTGGAAATATTATTTGCAAAAGATTCTATAGTTTCATCATAACCCGTATTCCACTGAATGGCAACTTCTGCCATACTTCCGTTTTTTTCACCGCATACATAAATTACTTCATCTTGTATTGCTTCAATATTTGACTTCTTTTGTTTTTTCTCATTAAACAAATAGGAAACAAAGTTTTTTATACCTCCGTCATAATGGAGTACCTCTTTAACTTCCTGCTCACCTCTTAAATCGGTAAATATTATCTTTATTCCACCGTTTAAAAACGCCTGTTCTCTGAGTCTTTTAAGAAGAGTATTATATTCATATACAGTTTCTTCAAATATTTCTCCGTCAGCCCAAAAAGTTACTTCTGAACCTGTAGTACTTGTTTCTCCTATAACATGTACTTCTCCGTCCGGAACACCTCTTTTATAACTTTGGAACCATATATTTTTTCCGTCACATACTTTTACTTCAAGCTTTGTCGAAAGAGCATTAACTACAGATGCACCTACACCGTGAAGTCCGCCGGATACCTTATATCCGCCGCCTCCGAATTTACCACCTGCATGAAGAACGGTAAATACTACATCTATTGTAGATATTCCCATTTTCGGATGAATTCCGTGAGGTATACCTCTTCCGTTATCTCTTACCGTAACTGAATTATCTTTATTAAGCGTAACTTCTATTCTGTCACAATAACCTGCCAAGGCTTCATCTATAGAGTTATCCACTATTTCATAAACAAGGTGATGAAGACCTCTTACAGAAGTTGAACCAATGTACATACCAGGTCTTTTTCTTACTGCTTCAAGTCCTTCAAGCACTTCTATATCTTTTTCATTATAATGCTGTGTATTTTCACTCATTGCATATCCGCCTTTCTTTACTGCTTAATTCTTAAATGAAAAGCTCAATTTTAAAAAAATATTGAATACTTTTATATTAAAATATCCGTACTAATTCCTTCGGATATTCTCTTTCTGATAGTCGATGATGCCACCGGACAAAGATAAATTTTACTTTTATTATCTATTTCACAAATAACCGCAGATTTTGGAATATCGTCTGTTACCAATTCTATAAATCCTTCTTCTTCAGCTATTTTAAAAAATTCTCTTGTTGTTTTTGATACGGTAACATTATCCAAATCAAGTATTGATATTATATTTTTGCTGCGTACACTGCAGTCACTGCCTAAATGAATGTACATGTATATCCTCAACCTTAATTAAATTAACATTTTTTATATTTTCAATTTCCTTCTTTTCTGTTCCGGTTATAATGGTCTGTATATTATCAAAGTTTTTCAATACAAATTTTTGCCTTTTTGTATCAAGTTCTCCTAAAGCATCATCAAGTAAAAGCACCGGAGATTCTTTCTTTTCTTTTTTTATAATATCAACTTCTGCCAATTTAAGGCATATTGAAATTGTTCTTTGCTGACCTTGTGAACCATATATTTTAGCTTCTTTATCATCAAGATATGCCGTAAAATCATCCCTGTGAGGTCCTATTAAACTTAATCTGTTTTTTATTTCTTTTTCTTTATTTTTTTCTATCTCATTTTCCATAATCTCACAATATTGCTTTTGAGATATATCTGTTTCTTCAAGCATACCTATTCCGGATTTATAAATAATTCTTAATTTTTCTTTGCATATGGTACTATGATAAAGCTGTGCATAATAATTAATATTTTTTATATAACTCTGTCTTATATAAGATATGAGCCCTCCGTATTCACACAGTTTACTGTTCCATATCCATATATGATCAGAATTAGGATTGGTTTTTAAAAGATTGTTTTTTTGTTCAAGAATATGATTATAATTAATAAGAGCATTAAAATATATTGTCTTTAACTGACATATACCAATATCAATCATTCTTCGTCTTTCTCTTGGTGATCCTTTTATCAATCTTAAATCATCAGGACTGAACAATACTACATTTAAAAAACCCATCATATCACTGGATTTTGCAACCGGTACTCCGTTTTTAAACAATTGTTTTTTTTTATTATGATTAAGTATTATATCACTTCTGTTATGTCTGTTTGCTGAACAAAAAGATACGGAAATTTTAGCGTTATCTTTGTCATACATTATTATTTCTTTATCTTTTGATAATCTGTGTGACTTTGTGGTTGCAGCAAGATATATTGATTCTATAACATTAGTCTTTCCTGATGCATTGCTGCCGTAAATAAAATTAGCACCTTTTTCAAAAGACACATTTCCGTATTCATAATTTCTGAAATTCATCAATTTTACATTTTCAACAAACATTGTATTCTCCGAATTCAGTTTTTACAGTATCACCTTTATACAATTTTCGTCCTCTTCTAAGTTCTTTTTCTCCGTTAACATAAACATTTCCGTCAAGAATATAAAATTTAGCCTCTGCTCCGGAAGAAAAATCACCGCTTAATTTGAGAAAACTGTCAAGCTTTATAAAATCTGTTGTTATTTCAATATTCTGCATAATTTCAAATCCTTAAAAGAAATTATTAAAACTATCCTCTCAGTCTTACCGGCACAACTATATACTTAAAAGCATTATTGCCGTCTGCCGGATAAATTAAACAAGGTGACTGAGGAGAACCAAATCCTATAAAATATTCATCCTCAGGACATACTTTAACCGCATCAAGAAGATATTTATGATTAAAACCTATTCTAAGAGCTTCTCCGTCTATGGTTGGGAATATTCTTTCTTCTGATTTACCAAGCTGATTTTCACATGACATTTCAAGTCCTCCCTCAGTAATCTCTATAATAAGAGGGCTTTCAAGAGGTCCTTTATTAATTTCATTAGTTACAATAAGAGATGCTCTTTCAACAGCTCTTTCAAATTCAGAGCTTCTTACTTTAACTATAGTTTTAAATTCTGTAGGAATAATTTTTTCGTAAGGTATATATTCACCTTCAAGAAGGCGTGAAACGAACTTTACTCCATCATAACTGAAACAAATATTTTTATCAGAAATGATGATTTCTACATTTTCATCAGAATCCTCGATAATTTTAGAAAATTCGTTAAGACTTTTTGCAGGCACAATAAATGAAGCCTCTATATCCGAATCTATTTTTAAAGTTCTTATAGCAAGTCTGTAACCGTCTACGGCAACCATTGATATTTCACCGTTTTTAATTTCCACAAGGCAGCCGGTAAGAATAAGTTTATTCTCACTTAATCCTGCTGCAAAAGTTGTACATCTGATAAGTTCTTTTATCTGTTTTTTAGTTATGTTTACAGAGCTTTTCTTATCTACAACGGGAAGTACGGGGAATTCATCTATTTTAAATCCTAATATATCATAATTGGAACCGCCGCAAACTATATTTGCAACCATATTTTCATTAACATTAATATGCACAAGATCTCCGTCTACTTTTCTTATAATATCGCTGAAAAGACGGCAGTTTACTACAACTGCTCCTTCCATATCAATTTGTGCCGGTATTTTACTGCATATTGCAATCTCTAAATTATTGCATGTAAGTGAAAGATATTCACCTTTTGCTTCAAGTAAAATTCCCATAAGAACAGGAGATGTTGAATTTGAAAGGGCAGCTTTTTGTACTATATTTACGGCTTCTGAAAGATCAGGTTTATTACATATAAATCTCATATAATCAACTCCGTTTTATTAATTAAATAAAAAAGAAAAATTCTTTATTGTATTGGTTTTGGGGGTAATTACTATATTTTCAATTGTAATTAAATACTATTCAATGCATTTATGAAACTTAAAAAATTAAAAAAAATTCCTGCTTTTATCGCTTTTATCATTATATTTATATTTGGTTACTTATGTCTCCAAATAATCCCTCCCCTACTATA